>CAZULW010000002.1:0-112968 GCA_964621455.1 uncultured bacterium | reverse complement strand
GAGGCTAGCGGCTGGCAACCAGGAACTCGTAACTCGTAACCAGGAACTCGTAACTGAAAGTCGTACCCCGGGCGGGATTCGAACCCACGACCTTCCCGACGCAAGGTCGGGACGCTCTATCCGGCTGATCGCTGAGGGCTGACTGCTGAAGGCTTTTTGTACCCCGGGCGGGATTCGAACCCACGACCTTCCCGACGCAAGGTCGGGACGCTCTATCCGGCTGATCGCTGAGGGCTGACTGCTGAAGGCTTTTTGTACCCCGGGCGGGATTCGAACCCACGACCTCTGGTTCCGGAGACCAGCGCTCTATCCGGCTGAGCTACCGGGGCATCAAAGTAAGCTCACGAATCCTCTTTCTCGCCTCCCCCTTCCATTTCGTCCGACGGGACCACGAAACCGATATGCTTTTCAAAGGGGCTGGGAAAGTCAAAGCCTTCCCGGTTGGGAAAATGGACGATGGTCGCGATTTGTTCCCAGCGGATCAGGAAATTGGCATCTACCTGGGTGTGGATTTGTTCGTCCACCGGGAGGGGTTTGCCCTCCTCGTCGTTGACCCTCACTACGGTATAGCTGGGGTGAGCAACCCATATACCCATATCGTCCACGCCCATAACTTTCAGGAAATTAGAACGTTTATCAAAGCCTATATTGGTGAGCTCGCCGGGCTCCTTCAGAAGAACCTGTACCACGTCCCCAACAATATCGTTGGTCATCATTACACTCTTCTCCGACGCGACAGTCATCAATTAGAATATAACCTAGTCATGGGAAGGGACTCCAGCACTTATTTCCGCCGCCAGTACGGTATTATTCACCAGCATGGCGACGGTCATGGGACCCACACCACCGGGGACCGGCGTGATGGCGTGAGCATGCCCCATCATCTCGTCAGTGGCAACGTCTCCTTCCAGGTGATACCCCTTGGGCGAGCTGTCCGGCATCCGGTTGATTCCCACATCAACGATGTCCACTCCCTCCTTGACCATTCGAGGGGTGATCAGGCGCGGTTGACCAGATGCAACAATCAGTAGATCAGCCTGGCGCGTATGTGCGGCAATATCAGGTGTACCGGTATGACAGACGGTGACGGTGGCGTTGCCGCGATCCCACTTGTTGGCCAGCAGGGCCATCATCGGTTTGCCTACAATAGTACTCCGCCCCACGACAACAGCGTGACGTTGAGCCGTTGCGATATTGTAATAAGACAGAATCTCAAGGATCCCTTGCGGCGTGCAGGGGATGTAACGTGGCTGGCCGGCCAGCAGGCGCCCCAGGTTATCGGGATGGAAGCCGTCCACATCCTTAAGGGGCGAGACGCGTTCCAGGACCGTTCCGGAGTGAATATGTCCTGGCAGGGGCAACTGTACCAGCACCCCGTGAAAACGTTCATCTTCATTAAGTCGGTCAACCAGCTGGAGCAGATCCGCCTCGGAAGTCGTTGACGGCAGGTGGAACGTTTCCAGGGCCAGCTCCAGGCGTTGAAAGGCCCGGGTTTTGGACTGCACGTAAACGGCGGAGGCAGGGTCGTCACCCACCAGCACCACTGCCAGACCGGGAATAATGCCTTGCCCACGCAGGGTCGCGATGCGGGATTGAAGCCGGTCATAGACCGCCTCGGCTACCGGTTTTCCCTTTAATACGATGGTATCTGCAGGCATGCCGTCTTTACCTGATCCTGTAATCCTTCCGCGTAGATCAAAATTCCTGATCTAACGCGTTCGCGGCGCGGTTGGTGAGAAATCAGTCCTTGAAGGATGTTTCCAGTACCTCGTCAACGAAGTTGGACAGGGCCTCCGCACGCCCTTCAATCTGCTCCAGCGAGGAGGTGCGCTTGCGTCTTTCCGTGAAGAGCTCATCGGTGATACCCATGGCCGCCAGAATAGCGATCCGGGTGGATGACTGGGGTCCATCAAGGTTCAATTCCGTTTCACGCATGCGTTCATCCACATAGGCGGCTACCTCAGCAATATAGTCGGGATCAGCCACCGCCCGCACCGTGTATTCGTGGCCGTAGATAGTGACCCGCACCAGGTTCTGTTCTTGGTCGTTCATGATTATCCTCCCCCTTGCGGCTGCTCTTTAGATTGACGCCACCGGGCTTGATACCGATAACTTAGCTCCTCTGCAATGCGCCGGACCTGATGGTCTACTTCACTATCCTTCAGGGTCCGTTCGTCGGATTGAAAATTAAGTCGGAAAGCCAGGCTCCGCTTCCCTTTCTCAATTCCCTTACCGGAATATAAGTCAAAAATGTGGGCTTCGCGGAGATATTTACCGCCTTCCCGGCGGATAGTTTCAAGGAGCTCGGCGGCGGTGACTTCCGAGGGAACCTCTACGGCGATGTCGCGCTCTACCACCGGATAGGGGATCACATCCCGGTATGCGGCCCCGGCTCCCTGGCGGTGTTGCCCGATCCGCGACAAGTCCAGTTCCGCCACCGCCACGGGTGTCTCAAGGGCTAACAGGTTCCGCACCTCGGCGTTTACCTCGCCAAGTACCCCGAGGGTATTACCGCCAGAGAAAACCTCTAAAGCGGAGATCAAGCCCCTGGCTGTGATTGGCGAAAAGCTCACGGCGGGAGCACTCAGGACCTCCAGCAGCACGGAGACGACTCCTTTCAAATAATAAAGGTCCCTGGGAGCCTGCTTTTTCCAGTGTACCGCACCGCTGTTGCCGCCAATGGTAGTGATCAGTCCCAGCATGAAGGTCTCACGGGTTCGGTTATAGGCCGCCTCGTCCGGATGGTGGACAGCACCGATCTCGAACAGCTGGACAGACCGCTGCTGCCGACGCTCGTTAAAAGCCACCGCCTGTACCAGGCCTGGGATAAGTGAAGTGCGCAGAAAGGCCATTTCCGTGCTCAGGGGATTTTGCATTTCAATAGCCCCGGCGTCCGAAAACAGGCCCGTGAATTCCCGGCGAGTTAACGTGTTAGCCATATGTTCATGGAAGCCCCAGGGTACCAGGGAAGTCCGAACCTGCGAGTAAAAGGCCTGGGGGTCATCAATAAGCGCCTGGAAGCGGACATCCACCCCTTCCACCGCCGGGATATTGTCATACCCTGCCAGGCGGGCAATCTCCTCGATCAGGTCCACCGGCTGGGTCAGCTCCGGGCGGCTGAGGGGCACCGTGCTCTGCAATGTATCCCCACCCCTTCGGGTGGTGGCAATCCCCAGCCTGGCCAGGAAATCGGTCATTTCTTCGGCGCTCAGGCTGGTGCCTAGCAGGCGATTCGTGAAGCCGACGGACAATTCGATTTCCCTGGGTGGGTGCACCGTTGGGTAAATGTCGATGCGGCCTTTAGCCGCGGTGCCGCCGGCCAGTTCAACTATCAGGGCCGTTACCCGGTCCAGGGCCAGGATGAGGCCGTCGATGTCCGTGTCCCGTTCGAACCGCTTGGAGGCCTCGGTGGAAAGGTCCAGGGACTTTGAACCGCGCCGGATCACTGCCGGGGCAAAATAGGCGCTTTCGATGAGGACGTTGGTGGTCTCTTCAGTAACCTCGGATTCCAGACCGCCCATGATGCCGGCCAGGGCTACTGGCCCTTCCCCATCAGCAATAACGAGGTGCCGCTCATCAAGTCTGTGCTCCTGCCCATCCAGGGTGGCAAAAGTCTGCCCGGCCCGGGCGAAATGGACATCGATACGGTGCTGGGCCAGACGGTCGTAATCGAAAACGTGGAGCGGATGGCCCAGCTCCATGAGTACATAATTGGAGGCATCCACCACGTTGTTGATGGAGCGCAGACCCACCGCTTCCAGCCGCTGCACCATCCAGCCGGGCGTGGGGCCGACCTTGATGCCGGTGATGACCCGGGCGGCATACCGGTGACATCCGTCCGGTGCGGTGATATCGACTCTGGCCAGCTCTTCAACGGATGTGGCACTTTCCTCGAAAGAAATCTGCGGCATTCTGATGGAGGTTCCAAGCTTGGCTGCCAGGTCACGGGCGACCCCCAGGTGGCTGAAGGCGTCGCCGCGGTTGGGCGTCAGGTCGAGGTCGATTGTTGAATCCCCCGATGATATCAAGTATTCCTTGAAGTCTTGACCCAAAGTGGCTTGTTTTTCAAGGATTATAATGCCGCTGTGATCATCGGAAAGGCCCAGCTCATCTTCGGCGCAGATCATGCCCTGGGATGCCTGCCCGCGTATCTTGGTCGGCTTGATTTTTACTCCGCCCGGCAATGTGGCGTTCACCACCGCCACCGGGACCAGGGCCCCGACCGCCACGTTGGGCGCCCCGCAGACGATAGGTACCACCTCCGTGCCAAGATCAACCTGGCAGAGGGCCAGATGGGTTGAATCGGCCACGGCGTCAACCTGAAGGATCTTTCCCACCACCACGCCGTCGAACTCGAATGACCTGGATTTAACCGTAGATTCCAATCCCAGGGCCGTGAGGGTGGCGGCCAACTCCTCCGGCGAAAGGTCGAAGTCGACGAAATCCTTCAGCCAGTTGAGGGAGATTTTCACGATTAAATCAAATATTTATAGCCACGAATTAACACGAATTTGCACGAAATCTTAAGAATAACAATTAGTGATAATTTGTGATAATTCGTGGCTAGCTCTTTTCCAGGTATTGTCATGGCTAAAACTGGCGCAGGAAGCGCAGATCACCCTCGTAGAAGTACCGGATATCCCCTATGCCCCACTTGAGCATGGCCATGCGTTCCAGCCCCATTCCAAAGGCGTAGCCGGTCCACTCGATGGGATCGACATCCACAGCCCTCAGGACATCGGGATGGACCATCCCGCAGCCCAGTATCTCCAGCCAGCCGGCGCCCTTGGTAACGCGGTAGTCCGTTTCGGTCTCCAGGCCCCAGTAAATATCCATTTCGGCACTGGGCTCGGTGAAGGGAAAGTAGCTGGGGCGGAAACGTGTTCTGGTGTCCGCTCCGTACAGCTCCCGGGCAAAATACTGCAGCGTCCCTTTCAGCTCGCCCATGGAAGTGTTCCGGTGCACTACCAGGCCCTCGATCTGGTGAAAAGTGCAGTAGCTCCGGGCGCTGATGGCCTCATTCCGGTACACCCGCCCCGGCATGATGATGCGCAGGGGTGGCTTCATGGTCTGCATGGCGTGGATCTGGTTATTGGAGGTGTGGGTACGCAGGAGCAGGTCCTCGCTGATGTAGAAGGTATCCTGCATATCCCGGGCCGGGTGGTCCTGCTGAAAGTTCAGGGCTTCAAAGTTGTAGAATTCAGTCTCTACTTCAGGGCCGTAGAAGACAGAAAAACCCAGCCTTAAAAAGATATTCTTTATCTGCTCTTCGATCTGGGTTACCGGATGGATAGTCCCCAGCGGTATGGGGTCACCGGGCAGGGTAAGGTCCAGACCGGGTTCCTCGGCAGGCCCCTCCGGGCGCATCTTCGCCTCGACCGTCTCGATAGCGGTGTGGAAATACTCCTTCGCCTGGTTAAGCTGTTGGCCGACTTCCGGGCGTTCCTCCTTCGGCAGGGTACCCAGGCGGGCAAAAAGGGCGGCCAGCTTCCCTTTCCTCCCCAGGAACGCAATACGGAGCTGTTCGACGGTTTCGCCACCAGCTTCTCCAGCGCCCAGACCGGCTCGGACCGCCTCGAGACGACGGTCGAACTCCGCACGGACCTGTTGAATGTCCGCGAGCAGACTCACCTGCAATTAGGAAAGGGATTTTACCAGGGCTTCGAAGCCCTCGGGATCCCGGACGGCCATATCGGCTAGGACCTTGCGGTTCAGCTCAATATTACGCTCACGCAAGGAATGCATGAACTGCGAGTAGCTCATGCCGTGCTGCCTGGCCGCGGCGTTGATCCGGGCGATCCAGAGACGGCGGAACTGGCGTTTGCGCTGGCGCCGATCCCGATAGGAATACCTCAGGGCCTTTATAACGGCATCCTTGGCGGTCCGGAAATTCCGTGACCGGGCCCCATAATAGCCCCTGGCCTGCTTGACGATCTTTCGATGCCGTCGGTGCCGGGGTATACTGCTGCTGGCTCTTGGCATGATCCAATTCCTATGCGATAATCATTTTTTTCACGCGCTTGACCTCCACGCCGGTCAAGATCGTGCCCTTACGGAGCCGCCGCTTCCGTTTTGGTGTCTTCTTGGTCAGAATATGGCTCTTGTTGGCCCGATTCCGCCTGATTTTGCCAGAACCCGTGATCTTGAAGCGCTTGGCGGCGCCTCGACGGGTCTTCATCTTCGGCATGCTATGTGTTCCTTCCTCATTACTTTGGTAACAGGTGGACGATCATGGTACGACCTTCCATTATCGGCGACTTGTCTATATTTGAGTAATCGGCTAGCATTTCAACCACCCGGTCCAGGAGTGTCGTTCCCAGATCCGGGCGGCTCAATTCTCGGCCCCTGAACCGGACCGAAATCTTCAATCGGCTGCCCTCCTGTAAAAACTTGATGGCATGGTTGATTTTAGTCTCCAGGTCGTGATCGCCGATGCCGGGGCGCATGCGCACTTCTTTATTGGTGATAACGTGTTGTTTTTTCTTACTCTCCCGCTGCCGCTTCTGCTGCTCGTATCTGAATTTGCCATAGTCCAGGATCTTGCAAACGGGCGGGTCTGCCTTGGGGGCCACCTCGACTAGGTCCAGGCTCTGATCACCGGCCTTCGTCAGCGCATCTTCAAGTGAGACGATGCCCAGCTGGTCTCCGTCCTTACCCACCAGCCGAACCCGAGGGGCGATAATCTGGTCATTGACGCGGGGGGTCAAATTATCCTTGGCTATGGGCAGGACTCCTCTCTTTGTTTTTAACTTCCATATCCAGCCGGGCAATCAATTCATCCAGCGGCTGGCTTCCCAGGTCACCCAGATGGCGGCGCCTGAGGGAAACCGTGGTCGCTTCCGCCTCGCGCTCTCCCACAATCAACATGACCGGGGTCTTCTGCAGTTCAGCCTGGCGAATCTTGGCTCCGATCTTTTCATCCCGCGCATCCACTATACCCCTCAACCCGGCACTTTTCAGGGCTTCCTCGACTTTGAAAGCGTATTCCTTGGCCTTTTCCGAGACAGGCAACACTGTAGCCTGAATTGGTGAGAGCCAGAGGGGCAAATCACCGCCGGTGTGTTCCAGGTATACTCCTATAAAGCGCTCAACGGAGCCCAGAACCGCCCGGTGAATTATCACCGGACATTGCTCAGCGGAACGGTCGTCAATGTACTTCAGTCCGAACCGCTCTGGAAGAGAAAAATCAAGCTGTATAGTAGTGAGCTGCCACTTGCGTTTGAGAGCGTCCCTGAAATCAAAATCGATTTTCGGACCATAAAAGGCGCCCTCACCGGGATCAACCTGGTACGTGATCCCCGCATCTTTCAGGCTTTCGTCCAGGATCGTTTCAGACTGATCCCAAAGATCGGGATCGCCCATGAACTTCTCAGGCCGGGTTGAAAGCAGGACCTCCACATCCTCAAACCCGAAGACGTCATAGACTTCCTGGATCATGGTGAACAGGCTGCGGATTTCGGAGCCGATCTGTTCCCTGGTGCAAAAGATATGGGCATCATCTATAGCGAAACTCCGCACCCGGTTGAGACCGGAGACCACGCCGGCCTTCTCGTACCGGTGCAGACGCCCGAAATCGGCCATGCGAATGGGGAGGTCCCGGTACGACCGCAGCTGGGAGGCGTAAATGAGGGCGTGGCCGGGGCAGTTCATCGGCTTGACCCCCATCCACTCTTCCTCACTTTCGCCTTGGGGGATCAGGAACAGGTTTTCCCGATAGTGCTCCCAATGGCCGCTTTTCTTCCAGAGCTCGACATCAAATATCTGCGGGGTGATGACCTCCTGATAATCGTACTTGCGATACAGCGACCGGATGTAATCCACCAGTTCCCGGTAAATGATGGCTCCTTTATAATGGAAGAAGGGGCTGGCGGGCGCCGCCGGATGGAAGGAGAACAGGTCCAGCTCCCGGCCCAGTTTCCGGTGATCACGGCGCCTGGCCTCTTCCTGCCGGTAAAGATAATCTTTGAGGCCTTTTTTATCGGCCCAGGAGGTGCCGTAAATGCGCTGCAGCATCTTGTTGCGCTCATCGCCGCGCCAGTAGGCCCCCGAGGTGGTCAGGAGCTTGAAATGCTTGATCTTGCCCGTAGACGGTACATGGGGGCCGCGGCACAGGTCGATGAAACTGTCCTGCCGGTAGGCAGAGATGGTATCGTCCTTATCGACCTGATCGAGGATCTCCAGTTTATAGTCCTCATCCCGCTCTTTGAACAGGTCCACCGCCTCCTGCTTGCTCAGATCCAGGCGCTCGACAGGATAATCGCTGGCGGCTATACGCCCCATTTCCTCCTCGATCTCCGCCAGCATCACCTCAATGACGGGGCGATCCAGGTCGATGTCGTAATAAAACCGCTCCTCAATGGCCGGACCGATGGCGATCTTAGCTTCAGGATACAGGTTCTTGATAGCGTGGGCCATCAGGTGGGCTGTGCTGTGCAGTAAAACCGGGTGTCCACGCTCGTCCTGCCTGGTAACGATTTCAACGCTGGCGTCGTTTTCAAGGGAATGCTGGAGGTCGACGAGGTCGCCATTAACCAGGGCGGCGACGGCGTCGTCATGCAGGCGCTGGCTGATGGACAGAGCGATTTCAGCGGGCGTGGTGCCCGGTTTGACCGTTTCGACGGACCCGTCGGGGAGTGTGATATGTATCTCTGGCATCAAAGGTTCGTGTATGATTGTCGGCACGCATGGCTCTGTCCTTGCTCGTGGTCGATACTGGACTTGAACCAGTGACCTCTTGCATGTCAAGCAAGCGCTCTAACCAGGCTGAGCTAATCGACCAATTTTATCCTGAGCGTTCGCCCTCGCTCACGCCGAAGCCTCGTCGGAGGATCGTCGACAGAGGCCAATTTACAAGGTCAGATGGGAATATGTCAACGGCCAGGACCGCCGACTTCATCGTTATGGGCAGCCTGCCCATCCGGTTGAAGAATCCGCTGATAGGCCAGTGGACTTTGCAGAATCTCGGCCGCACGCTGATAGCCCGGATCGTCCTGCAGGCCGGAATGGATGCTCTCCCCCATACCACCGATGATGCCGGCAAACTCCAGACGCAGCAGGCGTTTGATCTGCTCGTGCTCATCATCGAAAGCCGTCGCAGCCCTGGCCTGGTAGTACGCCTTCAATTCGCTCAGGTCCACCTTGCCGTCGAACGACTCCAGTTTCTCCAGGTTGGCCGCAAAGGATTCCATTCCCCTTTCGCCGGGGAAGATTACCTTCACGGTCTCGGCCTCCATAAACCGGCGGAAATCTTCCATGATCTCATCGGAGATAGTCACCGGCGCTGAGAGGTTATACTTGTTCCGGTGCTGGGTGGCGAAGGCGAAGAAAAGGCTCCTTGACAAGAGGTGGCTGGCAAGTGGTGGCAAGGAGGGAGAATCCAGTTCAACATCAGGCAAAATACCACCCCCCCCATGAACAGCTCGGCCGCCACGCGTCACGAACAGCGAGTCTCGCTTATCGAGACCGTCGGTGAGAACGCCGTTGCCCAGGTAATCCTCTTTCTGGATCAGGCGCCCGGATGGAATGTAATACTTGGCCGTGGTCAACTTGAGGGATGTATTCTTCCCCACCGGGAAAATGCTCTGCACCAGGCCTTTTCCAAAGGTTCGCTCGCCGACAATGACACCACGGTCCAGGTCCTGGATAGCACCGGCCACGATCTCGCTGGCGGAGGCGGAACCCTGGTTGACCAGAATAACCAGAGGCGTTCCGGGGTCAAGCGCCGGTACGTTTTCCGAGCGGTATTTGTGGGTCATTTTTTTAGTACGGCCCCGGGTTTCCACGATCAACAGCCCGGGCTCTACCAGGGCATCAACCATCACCGCCGCATCCTCCAGCAAGCCGCCGGGATTGTCCCGCAGGTCAACCACCAAGCCATCAATGCCCTGACCGTGCAGCTCCTTGACCGCATTACGGAACTCCTGAGCGGTGTCCCGGGAAAAGCGGGTAATCCGAACAAATCCAATACCGCCGTCGACGCCGTAATAGGGCATGTCGTTTACATTGATCTCTTCCCGGATCAGGGTAATATCCAGGGGATCCTTCTCCCCGTAGCGCTTGAAGGTGAGGGTTACCTTTGTGCCGGGTTTGCCGCGGATCTTGCGCGCCGCTTCGTCCGTTCGAATATCAAGCGAACTCTCATGGTCAATTTTGATAATCTTATCGCCGGGACGCACGCCGGCCCGGTACGCGGGGGTGCCCTCCATGGGCGCCATCACGGTGAGGGTATCATTCCGGACACCTAGACGGATTCCAACCCCGCCATACTTGCCGCGAGTCAATATGTCCACCGACGATTGGGCTTCCTCCTGGATGAATACTGTGTAGGGATCGAGGCCGTCAAGCATTCCCCTGATGCTGGTTGATATCAGCTCATCGCTGTCGATCTCATCGACGTATTCCGACAGGAGATGCTTAACCACGTTGTTGTAGGTGCGGAGATTGGTGGAAATGGACCTGAACAGGTCAGTGGCTGCAACAACGCCCAGTCCGAATACAACAACGACGGCGGCGGTAATCAAAATATGGTAGCGTTTCATTTCCTCATGAATCCTTTATGATTTCCTGTTTCACATATGATGCAATTTCGTCGGCGATTTTCTCTACTGGTCGATTACCATTCACAACCAGCCATTCACCGGGTGCTGCCTGGGCCATCTTCAGGTACCCCTGCCGAACACGCTCTTGAAAGCTCCTCCCGGCGCTCTCCATGCGGTCGGCGTAAGAACCTAATAAACGGGCAGCGGCCACATCAACAGCCAGATCAAGCAATACCTTGAGATCGGGCCGAAGACGGTTGGTGGCAAATTCCTGGGTAATAATGATCTCGTCCAGCGATAGTTCCCGTCCATAGCCTTGATAGGCAATCGTGCTGTCGGCATAACGATCACACAGGACCACCTCGCCTCTTTCCAGGGTCGGGATAATGACTTCATGGACCAACTGGGCCCTGGCCGTGGAGAACAGGAGGGCCTCGGCCCGCTCGCTCAGGTCCCGGCCGTGGTGGTCCAGCAGCAGACCTCGTATCTGTTCCGAGAGTGCCGTGCCGCCCGGCTCACGAACCACTGTCACCGTTCTGCCCAGAGTCTCTAACCGTCCCTTCAGCATGGTGACCTGCGTGGATTTGCCCGAACCGTCGATGCCCTCAAAGGTAATAAACTTACCGGTCATGACAGCCCCCCTTTTCCTATGACCAGCACACATTCTCCCTTTGGGGGGCGCTCACCCACTATTGCCAGGACCTCCTGTACGGACCCGCGCACCACGCTTTCAAACTTCTTGGTCAGCTCCCGGCAGAAGGCCATGCGGCGGTTGCCGAAATGGGTGAGAATATCCGTTAGGGTCTCGGCCACCCGCTGGGGGGATTCGTAGATCACCACCGTCCCTTCAAAAGCCGCCAGGGACTGCAGGCGGTTGGTGCGCCCCTTTTTCCTGGGTAGAAATCCTTCAAAAAGGAACCGGTCGGTAGGCAGCCCACTCATCACCAGGGCCGCCAGGAGGGCGCTGGCACCTGGTAGGGGCACCACCGGTATTCCCCGCTCCGCTGCTAGTTTGATGACCCGGTATCCCGGATCGCTGAGGGTGGGTGTGCCAGCGCTGCAAACCAGCGCTATGCTGTCACCCGCTTCCAGAAACGTCACCAGTTCCTGCGCCTGGCGCTCCTCATTATGCTCGTGATACCTTACCATACGTTTGGAGATTTCGTGATGCTTGAGGAGAATGTCCGTATGCCGGGCATCCTCAGCGGCAATGAGATCTACCCGTTCCAGTGTTTCCAGTGCCCGAAGGGTGATATCCTTCAGGTTACCAATAGGGGTGGATACCACGTAGAGAGTTCCGGTATGCACCTAAGCCAGGCAGCTCCTCACAGACTTAACCAGCAGGTCGTATGCCTGATCGATCTCTTCCCGGGTAATGGTTAGGTGTGGGCGGAACCGGACTGAACGGTCCCCGCACCCAATAACGATGGCACCGTTGTCATACATGGCCGACAGCACGGCATCGCGCTCAGTCCCCGATGGCAGATCAAAGGCGGCGAACAGACCTTTGCCGCGGACATTGGACACATAGCCGGGGAACTCATCGGCCAGGGCTTCCAGCTTCTCCTGCAGGTATTGGCCCTGACTCCGGGCCCTGTCGACCAGGTTCTCGTCCCGGATGACCTGGAGGATCAGGTTGAAGCGCACCATGTCCACCAGGTTCCCGCCGAAAGTGGAATTGATCCGGTTGGATTCCTGGAAGACGTTGTTTTCCACCTCATCCAGACGCTGCCCCGCCAGAATACCGCACACCTGAGACTTCTTGCCGAAAGCTATGACATCCGGGCGCCCAGCTTCGCCGAAGTGCTCATGACCCCAGAAAGCGCCGGTAATAGCCACGCCGGTCTGAACCTCGTCATAAATTAGAATGATCTCCTCCTCGTCGCAGATCTGGCGCAGGTTGATGGCGAACTCTGGACGGATGTGATTATCGCCCCCCTCGCCCTGGATAGGCTCGATGATGAGGGCGGCAATATCGTGGGGATTGTCGTGGATAGCCTGTTTGATCTCACCCAGAGCCTTCTGTTCCAATGCCTCCACCTCCTGTTGAACCGCCTCCGTGACGGGGAATCGGAGCCGGGGATGGGTGATCCGGGGCCAATCAAATTTCGGGTAATAGAGAGTCTTTCGGGGGTCGTGGCTGTCCATCATACTCATCGTATAGCCGGTACGGCCGTGGAAGCAGTGCTGGAAGTGGATAACCCGGCTGCCCTTTTCGCCACGGTCGGCGGCCAGGTTTTTTCTTGCCTTCCAGTCAAACGCCGCCTTGAGGGCGTTCTCAACCGCCAGTGCCCCTCCTTCGATGAAAAAAGCATGTGGCAGGTAATCCGGGATACCCGCCTCTTCGAAAGCGGCCACGAACTCGGCGTACTCACGGGCGTAAATATCTGACAGGGTAGGCTTATTAATAGCCGCGGTCAACAGGCGGTCTTTATTGGCGACCAGTGCCGGGTGATTGTACCCCACGGTCATGGAGGCGAACATGGCGAACAGGTCCAGATATTCTTTCCCGGTAACGGCATCGACGATCCACGAGCCGTGGCTTTTCTCCAGATCAACCACGGCCTGGAAACCATCGGCCAGAGCGTGGCGCCCGATTACCTGGCGGACGTCCTGGGGTGCAATGGATGGCGTCATAACGTTGAGGATCCTCGCTTATCGGTTATCGATTTGCGCGCGCTGCAACCTGCCGCTGTAGTCCACGTAGATGGTCTTAATCTCACTGAAGAATTCATACGCGGCCTCGCCGCCTTCGCGATGGCCGTTGCCGGTATTCTTCACTCCCCCGAAAGGCATGTGACACTCGGCACCGATGGTGGGGCCGTTGATGTAGGTAATGCCGGCCTGGATGTCCCGCATGGCCGTGAAGGCGGCGTTTACGTCCCGGGTGTAGATCGAGGAAGAAAGACCGTAGTCGGTGGCGTTCAGCAGCTCGATTGCCTCCTCTAGGTCCCTTGCCTTCATGACCGAGAGTACCGGGCCGAAGATCTCCTCGTCGTGAATCTTCATACCGGGCACCACATCGGTAAATACGGTAGGCTGGTAGAAGGTGCCGTTGTCCAGGTCGCTGCCGGCAGCGAATTCGCCCCCGAGGACCAGCCTGGCCCCTTCATTTTTCCCGGTCCGGACGTAGTTGTGGATTTTCTTCCGTGCCCCCTCGTTGATGACCGGCCCTACGTCCACCGCCTCATCCAGACCATTGCCCAGCTTGAGCTTCCGGGATGCGGCAATGAGCAGCTCCAGGAATTCATCGTGGACGGGTTCATGAATAATCAGGCGGCTGGTTGCCGTACAGCGCTGGCCGGTAGTGCTGAAGGCACCCCACAACACCCCTTCAAGGGCCAGGTCCTGGTTGGCGTCGTCCATGATGATCTGGGCATTCTTGCCGCCCAGCTCCAGGGAAACCCGCTTCAGCTGTACCCCCGCAGTGGCGTTAATGGTCCGGCCCACGGCAGAGCTGCCGGTGAAGGAGATGGCGTTGATACCGGGGTGGTTCACGATAGCCATTCCCACCTCGCCTCCCGTGCCATGGACCAGGTTGATTGCCTTTGGCGGCACACCGGCCTCCAGCAGAATCTCCACCAGCAGGGTGGCCGTGGCGGGGGTATCGGACGCCGGTTTGAAGACCACCGTATTCCCGCTGGTGAGGGCGGGGAAGAGCTTCCACGCCGGGATGGCCATGGGAAAGTTCCACGGAGTGATAACCCCCACTACCCCTAAAGGCAGGCGGGTGGTGAGATTAAACTTGTTGGGCAATTCCGATGGGACGGTCTGACCAAACATGCGCCGGGCCTCGCCGAAAGCGTAATAGGCGGTGTCGATGCTCTCCTGCACGTCACCCCGGGTCTCGGCCAGGACCTTCCCCATCTCCCGTGTCTGTATCCGGGCGATCTCCTCCTTCCGCGCCACCATGATATCCCCGGCCCTTTTCATGATCTCGCCCCGCTCAGGCGCCGGAACCAGGCTCCAGGCCCGGAAGGCTTCCCCGGCAGCCGACACGGCCCGGTCAACGTCCCTGGCGGTACTCCTGGGAAAGGTTCCCACTACGTCACTGTGATCGGCGGGATTGATATTATCAAAACACTGACCACTGTCGGATTCGCACCATTCGCCGGCAATATAATTCTTGTAGACCTTACTCATTATTTAACTTCTGTCAGCAGGTTATGGTTCGGTTTCTTGTAATACGGCCCCTGCAGGGTCAAGGGTAAGCCCGAGAGGCCGCTCCTAACTCTCGTGAGGCTCCAACTTCAGCTTACCGGTAAGCGAATCTATCCCGATACGGCCCTTACTGAAGGGCTTACTGAGGGTTAACTTGTCAACTGGCCCCTCAATCTGTGTACCAGAATCCATAGTTCCGAAAACCAGTATATGGGGGTCATCAAAGCTGTCCAACCGCTGGCGGTAGTAGTCCAGGCCCACCTGCCCCCGGGTAATCTCCTCAGCGGTGGTCACGTATTCACCGAAGTCCTTTTTATAGGCCTCCAATGACTCCTCCATGGCGTTGATAAACCGGATAATCGTCTGCGTCGCTTTCTGCTTCTGGGTCGCGCCGACGGCTGAACCGCGCAGTCTTTCGATTTGCCGGACCAGGTTCTCACACGTCTTGTTGTATACAGAGCGATGTTGAAGCAAGCTTCGTTCAATATCGCTGAAGCGTTTATTATGCTCGCTACGGACCGCCCCCTTGTCCCGTATTTCAGGATCACTGACAAACCTGACCCCCATTTTAATTGTGGAATCGCCCTTTACGTCCCGGACAATCAGCCGGTTGCCTACAGTAATTTTTGAGGCGGATATAGTCGGGGTGATCACCGTGTTCATGCACTGGATATCGCAGTGCATCATCCCCTGAATGGTAATAACATGAGAGCCGGCCCAGACCGGGGTGTTTTGCAGGGCCCGGCTGCGAAGTGATTGCCCCACCATAATTTTTGCCTCACGGCCACGGGTGGGGTTATCAGCGATGAAGGCTATCTGGATATTGCCTGAGGCCCGGATATACGCCCCGTGGACCGCGCCCCGAACCACAAGGTTGGACAATGTCTCTACATGTGACCCTTCGCTAATGTCCTGCTCCACAACAAAGGCCGATTCCTTCATGAGCTTGCCGTGGGCGCTGCCTATACCTGAAATCCTTTCGGAAGGATAGACCGACACTGTGCCATAAACGGTGCGATGAGCCAGCCCGTCAATGTCGGTCACAACGGCGTTACCATCTTCGTTGACAGAGGTGTTTTTCCCTGAGAAGAGTCCAGGGTCAATGGATTTATGCTCCCGCAGTACGCGTTCCTGGCCATCAGGGTACCGAATTATGGTTTTGGGTGGGACGCCAACATTAAGGAGGGTTTCCCCGGCCTTGACAGGAAAGGAAACATCCACCTTTTCCAGCAGTTCGAACCGGCCCGAGACGGTCACCTCTTCTACTATTGGCAGGTCCAGCCCCACATTGGAAGTATGTGCCGGTAAATCTATTACCTCTGCTCGAGCCAGGGGTACCTGACCGCTGTAGCCCTTAGAGAGTAGATCAATACCTCCGTCAATGAGGCCGTGGTGGATGCCGGCCTGACCGATAGCAACCAGGATGTCGTCTTTCCCTGCCGAGCCATCGGCCAGCTCCGCCAGAATCAGCCGATTCTTGTAGAGTGCTGTGAGACGCAGGACCCCGCCGGTCAGGTCGAAGTCTTGTCGCGCAACCGGTACGGCACTCATGATTTCATCAGATGTTTCTTAAGCCTATCCATCCAGGTTTCGGATTGCTCGATAAAATTTCCGAATCGCGCAATCTTGCCCTTCACCTGCTGGTTGTCCACCATCACCTTCAGCTTGGTCAGGCCCAGACCATCAAGGAGCTGATAAATCTGCTCCATTGTTACGGGCTTCTTCACAAGTTGGCTGTCAGGCAGTTTGTTCAGCTCATAACGGCGGACGATCTCGTCATCGGTATACAGGAAAATCACCGGGACCCGCGACCGATTCCGTTCAGCCGAGGTAGCCTCTATTTCATCCACGAACACCCTGGGCTCCACCATGGGCAACTCGGGGTTCATGAATATGGCCTCCACCTGCTCCGTGTTATAGATACGGGTTGCATTTGAGTGAGTGTGGACCACCTCGCACTGCTGCTCAAGGGCCTTAAAAAGCAGCTCCAGCACTTCAACCGTCTTCACGTCTTTCTCGAGGATAAGAACCTTGCCCATATCAATAGTCGCCGAAACGGCTCGTAATCTTTCGCCGGAAATAGACGAATACTAAGTTACCAGCCTGCTATTCAAAGGGCCAAGAAAGAATATTTCAGTATTGGTTCAGCTTCAGCCCCTCTTGAACCGACCAGCCAGTCCTATGGCAGCACTGCCAGGATGAGGTACAGGTAGGTCAGGGGCATCACAAACAGGAGGGAGTCGAACCGGTCGAGCACCCCCCCATGCCCCGGAAGCAGGGCACCGGTATCCTTCACGTCGAAATCCCGCTTCAAGCGGGACTCCACGAAATCGCCCATCTGTCCGGCCCCACCCACGATAAGTCCCAGCATGAGCAGCCGATCTGAGGAGAAGATATCCATGGGCAGGAAACCGGAGGCACCAAGCAGGAACATCGTCAACATTGCACCAATCAGCCCGGATACGGTACCCACCACTGTTTTCTTGGGGCTGACCGACGGCAGAATCTTTTTTTTGCCATAGCGTTTGCCAATAAGGTACGCCAGGGAATCGCAGATCCAGACGGATACATACAGCGACACCGTCAGCCGGAAAGCCACATCCATAGATTCGCCGAAGGGAGAGAAGTCAGCCGAGCGGACCAGGATGAAACTGGCCCCGAAACCGGCCACCCACAGTACGCCCAGGAGGTTGACTGAGAGATTCATCCAGGGTGTACGGGAAGGCAGCAGAACCTCTACGGTCTGCAGCACTATTACCAGCAGGAATACGATGGTGAAAAACAGCAATCCCAGGGTTTCCAACGACAGGCCCTGTCCGAGTAAGCCAACGCGACCGGCGCAGGCCGCCAGGAGGGCAAGAGCGGCCAGGTAGGATGGAATGTGTCGCGGAGTAAGCCCGCCCCGCCGCAGGAGCCTGAAGTATTCCCACAGCCCAAGAATCACCACCCCGGTGATAAACAGGGCATAAGCCCTCCCCCCCAGCCATATGATCCCGAGCAGGGCCGGAATACCCAGGAAAGCGACCAGCAGCCGGGACTTCAGTCGATCTTCTTTGCTGGCTTGGTCTGGCACGGTCGGCAAAGTTACAGGCCGCATCCCATAAAGGCCAGAATCTTGCCCCACTGCACGAGAAGCAGTGGCAGTGGCAGGGGCAGTGGCAGGAAAAAAGAGAATAGAATAGAACCGCAAAGACGCAAAGGGCGCAAAGAGCGAATACGAAGAGCGTGGAGCGTTAGAAAGAAGAGAGAAGAGAGAAGAGAGAACCGCCAAGGACGCCCAGAGGAGAGAAG
Source organism: uncultured bacterium (assembly GCA_964621455.1). Classification (GTDB taxonomy): domain Bacteria; phylum Fidelibacterota; class Marinisomatia; order SCGC-AAA003-L08; family TS1B11. The sequence goes on along the minus strand of CAZULW010000002.1, from coordinate 94,978 downwards.
GAGATAAGGAGAGTGGGAGATGGGGAGAGTGGGAGATAGGGGGCCTGGGGGCACCCTATTGACGGGGCAGTAATGACCGGTGCAAAATTGGACAAAACACATACAAAATTCATTTTTTTAAGGCCTTCGCCCGACGGGAGCACTGTTGGGGTGGTGTAGTGTTTTCCACTCCACATCCAGCGGAGCGGTAGCGCCCTCTGGGCCCACGAAGTAGGAACCAGGGGCCCTTACGGGCAGCGGCAACGGAGCGATATGGGGCATCATTATCATAGCGCCCGAATATACGCCGGCGGCCAACTGGACAAAACAGTGCCAAAACGGGACGCTTTTAAAAAAGTTCTCGTCGGTGAGGCGGCTGAAAGGTGCGTTTTCGGCCTAAAACGTCTAATTCCACCGTTGTACTGCCGGTGAACCGGGTATATGGCGGCGACATTATCATAGCGCCGAAATATAAGCCAGCGGCGAGGGCTTATCGTTCGCCTGGTGCGCCTGGTGCGCGGAAGGAGCACTCAGCGGTCAGCAGTCAGCCATCAGCCAACCATCGGTCCCAGCGGTTCTTCAGGAAGAAGATTGACTATCTGCCGAGCGTAAGTTTCCAGCTCAACATAACGCGCTTCCGTAATTATTCCGCCACTGACCGGCTGCTTAAACGTGATGGGCTTCGGCCACAGCCGCTCATCAACATCAGGTGCAGCTTCCTTCGCCAGTTTTAAAATCTGGTTGAAATTCTCTCCGTAAGGTGCCGCTGGAACTTTTTCTCTCTCTCTGGCGGATAACTTGGACAGGGCCTCAATAAAGGCCATCGCGCTACGACAAACTTGGTCACAGTCAACGGACATAGGAAACTCCTCTACTACAAGTTGACTAACTTCTATTATTAAGGTTTTCTGCTACTTATCAATAGCCCAGTTCATCAAACCCTAAGCTTCCCCTAATTCCCAGACAGATTTTACCCTAGAATATTAGGCAATGTCATCTTTATTTGCTCGTTCTGCCTTTTCGAGAATTGGGAAAGTGATTGTCAGAAGGGCCGGCTATTGAGCATAACAGCCGTCCAGTGAAGCGCCTTGTTAGCCTTTCTTTAACTCAACTGGTTATACTGTGCTAGTTCTTCATCAGTAATATCCGTTGACAAAACCAGTTCATAATGACGTTCAGTAACCTTCTTTACCTCATCATTCTGCATAATAAATTCAAAAATAGAAATTTTATTTAAATCAATAAATTGGGCAGCTATAGCTCTACAAATTAATTCTGGATATTTGTGTTCACATAGGCGAATATCTTGTTCTATTTGGACAACTCCTATTTCATCAGACCCGCCTTTTGCTTGCACTGGAAAAACATATTGCCTACCTAGTTTGTCAACTCCGACATATATTTCATCTGTTTCAACTTGCCCTATTCCTTGTACTGTTGTTCTCAAATGATTTTGTAATGAATAGCATGCAACACCCGTAAAAATATCTAGTAAGCGATTATATCTGAGCTTGGTTAATAGTGCTTGTTCATCATCAAAGGCATATTTTCCTACTATGCTAGGTGTGGCATCTGGTATCTTAGTTGCCAACATCATTTTGTCTGGCAAGATTCTCGCTTCTGTTACTTGTTCAAAGGCATACTGCGCCCTCCCTACATTTTTAATTACCCATTCCTTATTTTCTGACGCTTTCTTACTAATTGAATCTGGCAGGGATGCTCGAAATTTGAATGAATAGACCACGTCACCCAAATTTTTTGGAAGCTTAATCCCTAATTTCTCGGCAGTTATTTCCAGATCAACCCGTTGAAAATTGACTCTGGTATCGCCGTCGATATATTTTTGAAAGAAAATGTCTTCTATCAACTGCGAATATCTATTTCCAATATTATTTGCCATGTTTACCCTTTCCACCTAAGTAATACAACTTCTTCTCTCAATCGGTTTTTTGTTGCTGTTGATAATCTAGTCCTAAAAAGATCAATACTTATGAATTCATAACCCATTTCAATAGCAATGTCCGCTAAAAGCATACCTGTTCGGATAGGTATTTGAAAATATGAAGCTTGTTCACCAACTACGTATGCTAGTTGTGCTCCCGGTCGAAGTGCCGACTTTAATTCTTCCAGATGACGAGCCATACCTCCAAAATAATTTTTGACTACCTTGTGATAAAGGCGCTCAAACCCCGATGTTTTTCCTAATTCAATGCGCTTAGCTTCAATGGAATCAGCTAAGTCCATAATATGTTGATGCTTAACAACCCATTTTTCATCATCATCTCCTTTGTATATATTTCTAGTATTAGAGCGTAGCAAGATTTCTTTATTTTCACGCAAATCAGCCTTACAAGCCATAAAGCCAAGCAAAACTGATTCAAGTCTAGTTGTTCTGGTATAGTCTTTTTCGTTTGGATATGGTGGAGATGTGATTATAGCATCTATAGATTGTCTATTCAATAAAGTGCCTATTGATCTTGAATCACCTAAATATACTTTAGAAGGAACATTATTTTCTGAAGCGCATACTCTTAGATCCGCTACAATTTTTTGAATTTGTTTTAACCAGAGTTCCACTACTTCAGCGTCATTCTTCTTCTTACGACTCACTCCAACTTCCGGTCCAAAATGCAAATTGCTATATGAATAAACAAGTTGTTTAGCAAAAGCAGTTCGCTCAATATCATTAAAACGGTCATCGCTCATATCATTTAGAACTTCTAAAAAAACAAGCGATTTGTGAAGTGGAACAGGACTAATCGAATTTATGATAATTAGCTTTTCTCTTTCTGTATCAAGAACTTTTAGATTGTTACCATATATTTTTAATCGATATTCTACTTCTTTAGCTACGAGTAAAGAATGTTCTAATAGAGCATTACAATCAACATTCCAGTCAACTTTGGTTCTTGCTGCCATTTGAACAATAGGAATTGCTTCAATTCCAATTGATGGAATACCATGTTTTTTACTTTCAACTAATGTTGTCCCGGTTCCGCAAAAAGGATCAAGAATTGTATGATCACTATTAAGTTGGAATATATTAATATAATCGCGCACTAAATGCGGTGGGTATGACAAGACAAACCTATACCAGTCATGAATTCCGGTGTCATCACTATATAGCTTGTTTTGTTCAATACTGTCTCTACTTTGTATTGCGTATGACATACTATTCCTATGTGTGCTTACTATGTCAGACGTTCTAGCTCACCGGCGGCTATGAAGCACCAGCGAAAACCGGTCAGGTGGAGCGCCTTGTTAGGTGCCCTTAGATTGCTTGAGTATCACTCGCTGGCCGCCTCTGTATCGTCGGACTACTTCTTCGAAGGTATCCGTTTAGCCTTCTTTTCTATGCGACGCAAATAATGGTCAATAAACATAGGAAGTTCTCCTATGAACATGCGCATCTCTTTCGAATGATACCCTAGTTCCTCCATGAACGGACTATGCGTAATTATCTCTGTCGCTCGTCGAATTCTTTTGAGCGCCAAGCGTGCTGTCTTTGCGTCTCCCCCCTTCACCTCTCGATGCGCTTCCATTATAATCTCATAGAGCCATGGGAAGTCATCGCGGACAAGACCAGCGAGCATGGTCAATCCGATAGGGTCGTCCGGGCCTTCTCCCAGCATATGTATCATCTCCTCCAGCATCATGGGATGGAGATACCGCATAGGGGGGCGGCGGATCGGCGCGACTCCCTCAGCAATTCTGCCCTCGATGCGCGATGGGAGATCCTGAAACATAACCTTCACTTCCTCGAACAGCTTGGCGACGGAAGAAGCATCCACAGCCTCCATCTCAGGGGACTCTTCATTACCTCGGATTCCCTTGAGAAGCGTTTGGGCTTTCTCCTTGAACGAATCCACCTGCATCCGTACCGCTTCCTTATCCGGTTCAGAGTCAGGAATCCGCTGAAGTAGTTGCAGAACCAATTTAGTCAGGGAGCCCTCCTTGTCATCACAATTTTGGAACTGAGCGAATGGACCTTTGTTTGCTCTGCTAAGAGGAATTCCTAAAGCTACGCCATAGACGGGCGTGTCCAGCTTTCCTTTTGCAACACCTGCTTCGTACAGAATCCATGGTCGGTCAAGGCTTTGCTGAGTCAGGAGACATACGACATCTGACGCAGACTCCAGCTTGGACATTAGTTCAGGATACCACTCGACACCGTACTCTATGCCTTGTGAACCTTTGTGGTCGGAGGACCGGAAGGACTTCAGTACACCGGCGCTTACACTGCTCAGAAGTTTGCTGAACGCCTCGGCGAGTTCAGCATCACGACTATCGTGGCCAATGAATACAAGTGGAGTCGCCCGGGATGTACGCCGCGTATCCTTATCAGTTTTAGATAATTTTACCTTTTCTGGTTCTGCCATCTGTAACCTCCATCAAGTGAGCTTTTTAAGCGAGTTATTCGGGCACCTAACGTCACGGTTCAGCGGCGGCGGAACGCCGTCCGCTGCAAATGGTTGTTCGATGCTGAGTTGTCTTTCTCCGTAATTCAGGGATTAGTCTCTCTACTCTTCAAGTACGCATAGACGGAAACGGTCGTTCTGTCACCACCGCCACCGCCACCTTCGCACCCAAGTTTGAGCAAAGCCTGCTCGACATTGCGGGCGTCAGTGTCGTCGTTACACTGTCTGGCGATGTACCAATGGTCCTTCCGTGGGACTTGGTGGTCATTGAAGAGGCGATCTCGCCAGTCGGATGCGATGCCGCAATACCATGCAGAATACGGGCCTCCTTGTTTGTTCATGTGGGCCTCGATTTCATCATAGACTGTCTTTGCTGACTGTGGGTTCATTTTGATCTTCTTTCCTTTCTGTCCATCGAACTATCATTTATGAAGAAAAGCTAAATACCCTGAGAATATGATATTCTGCTTATCACCAAGTCGATATTACATATCAAGGCATGAGGTGTCAAATATATAAAGAAGTATGTTCAGTGGATCAAGAGGTTCATCCTGTTCCACAACAAGACCCACCCCGGCGAACCCCACCGCAGGGCGGGGGTGAGCTCGGAATCATGGTTGCTTACCGGGGAGGTGTTTCATGTACACATCATCCCCCACCTCTATCACTTCCACCTTTACCCGGGTTGTGCCCTGAGAAATAAAGCCCAGCTTCAGCGCCGCGCCGTACGACAGGTCCAGCATGCGTCCCTGTATCCATGGCCCCCTGTCGTTGATCCGCACGATCAGGCTTTTTCCGTTGGCCTGGTTGGTAACCCGAATAATAGTGTTAAGGGGCAGGTCTCTGTGGGCGGCTGTGAGCCCGTACATATCGTATACCTCGCCGTTAGCGGTGAGTTTGCCGTGAAAATCGGCGCCGTAGTAGGAAGAAACGCCGACGAAAACGGCACCCGGACTGACCTTGATAGAAGGAGTACGTGTTGCCGGCGGCGTAATCCTCCGGCTGGGAGGACTCCTTTTTGGCGGCGGCTTTCGGTCGGAGGTGTACCGCGGAGCAGACGCGCAGGCAGCGGCCAGGAACAAAATGCCCATACCTATGACACCTGCCCGCTGGAGACCCGGCTTCATGGATGAGCACTGCCCCTTATTTCGGAGAGCAGATCTATCCCCAACTCCTCCAGGAAGGAGCGCAGCTTAGAGGCCAGGCGGACACCGATAGCCGGGTCGCGGTAATTGGCGGTCCCAATTTGCACAGCGTGGGCCCCGGCCCGGATAAACGCTACCACGTCCTCGGCGCTCATGATGCCCCCGATACCGATGACGGGAATGGTTACCGCCCGTGCAATTTTGTAGACGGCGGCCAGGGCGATGGGCTTGATGGCCGGCCCGGAGAGACCGCCGGTGCCGGTACTGAGCTGGAATTTTCCTGTCAGGGGATCTATTCCCATGCCAACAACCGTATTGATGGCGCTGACCGCATCGGCTCCACCAGCCTGGGCCGCCTGGGCAATCTCACCGATGTCCGTCACGTTCGGGCTGAGCTTGACCATCAGGAAGCGCTCGGTCAGCTGCCGGAGGCTGCGGGTCAGCTCTTCGGTCACGCTGGCGCTGATGCCGAACTCCATACCGCCTTCATTTACGTTTGGGCAGGAAATGTTGATCTCGTAGCCATTGATGGAAGGCTGCTGGACCTCTATGACCTTCATTACTTCCTGATACTCGTCGAAACTGGAGCCGGCGATGCTCACAATGACAGTGGTGTTGAGCTTGCCAAGAAATGGCAGTTTCTCGGCGCAGAAACGTTCCACCCCGATGTTGGCCAGACCGATGGCATTGAGCATGCCGGCGGGGGTCTCGGCAATGCGCGGCGGCGGATGGCCTTCCCGGGGGTGTCGGGTGATCGACTTGGTGATCAGTCCGCCCAGCTGGTTTACATCCACCAGGTCCAGGGCCTCATCCCCGTAACCGAAAGTGCCGCTGGCGGTGAGAATCGGGTTCTGGAGGGTAAGCTTCCCGCCAAGGGCGACAGTGAGGTCCACCATAGGGCTCATACCAGTTCGTGGGCCCAGAAGACAGGTCCATCAGTGCAGGCCAGCTTGAAACGGCGCCGGTAGCTGGGCCGGGCGGGGTCCTCGTCGTTTTTCATCTCCACGCTGCATCCCTGGCAGATGCCGAAACCGCAGCCCATCAGCTCTTCGGTGGCCAGTTGGCACGGGAGGCCCTGCCCCAGGGTGAAGTCTTTCAAGGCGTTGAGCATGGGAGGCGGCCCGCAGCCGAAGGCGGTAACATGGTTGGCGCTTAACTGATCCAGTACCTTCAAGAGGCCGTCCACCACTGTGCCCTTTATGCCGACAGTGCCATTATCGGTGGTGAGGGTGATATTATTCCCGGGGTCATGATGGAGATAGTGTTCGGCCCGGTCATGCGCTCCCATTAGAAGGTGATGCTCACGGTCGCGCCCGTTGAGTTCGTCATGCAGAAAAATGATAGGAGCGATCCCCACGCCACCCCCAACCAGGACGGGAAAGGTGCCCTCAGCAACGCTCCAGCCGTTCCCCAGCGGCCCCAGCAAATTCACAGCATGTCCGGGGGTCCATCCAGCCATTACCTGAGTTCCGACGCCGAGAACCTTGTAGATCAAACCGATGTGGTCAGCCTGGCGGGACGCCACACTCATGGGTCGCCGGAGGAGAGGCTGCCATCCCTCATCGATTAAGATATTGACGAACTGGCCCGGTTTGACGGAGGCGGCAATCGCCGGGGCCACCAGTTCCATGGTATAAGTCCCCCGTGCCAGCTGGCCGTTTGAGATCACCGCACCTTCTTCAATCACCATGGTCAGGCCAAGGTTACTAAGGAACGTTCAAACTGTCAGGCGATCCCTGCTGCTCTTGCAGGTTCACCATACGGCTGGAATCTTCGATAATCTGCCCGGTGATCTCTTTTGGCGGGCTGGACAGACCTGCCTTGATCCGGCGAAGGAATTCCAGGCGTTCACCGGCGTCTTTGCTATACACACCCGAGGGGTACAAAAGCAGATACTCATCATAGGTGGTGATAGCACTGTCCAGCTGGTCAAGGTACTCATCATAGACGTAAGCAATGGCAAAGCAAGATTGCTCTGTGCCAAATCGGTCCCGGATCTCGCGAAAAAGGTTCAGCGCTTGCCGGGGACTCTGGGACACCTTTTCGTCAACCAGGGCCGTGAGGGAGTCGAGAACGGGATCCCCGGATGTAAAGCCTTTGTCGCTCAGGAGCAAGCCATAGGGTGAGTCAGGATACTGCTCAAGTAGCAGGGCGCGCCAGAAAGCCGCCTGCTCGGGATAGTCCCGCGTATGGACATAAAGGAGGTAAGCCGCCTGGGCAGCAACCTCCGTGTCATTAAAACTTGATACAATTTCGGCCATAATTTCCAGGGCGGTATCAGGCATCTCCATCTCAAACAGTTGGATTTCACCGAGCCGATATAAGGCATGGGCCAGTTCCTGGCGAACCTTGGTTGTATCTATGCCGACGCCAGCCGGGTCGGTTTCTTCCTGGGCCTTGCCCTGGACTTTACCAGATTCTCGACTTTCGGCCACCACCCCCTCGCCCACCGGCTCTTCTGCTTCCTCCACCATCAGGCCCAGCTGGGCTCGGAGGGTGCTGATCTTTTTGTTTAGCTCTTTGAGGTTGGAAATCTGCTGCAGTTTCACTTGGGCGGGTTGATAGTAGGTGGTGTTCCGCTTGACGCGTTTGAACTGACTTTGGGCCTCATCGATATCATGAAATTCTGTGAAGTAGATTTCTCCGGCCCGGTAAGCCGCCTCACTGGCCTCAGGCAGGGTTCCGAACTCCTCAAGAACACCGATAAAGCGGTCCAGGGCCGCAGCTCTGTTCCCTTCCTGAAACTCGATTTTACCCAGCTCCAGTTGCAGCTCGGGAATGATGCCGGCGAATTCAGTGAGAGCCACCATATTCCGGATCTCTCTGTAGGCCCCCTCGAAATCGTTCATCTGCTGGCGGAGTTGAACACGGATCAACCGCGCGTTGACCCGTTCGCTTTCATTGGGGGTGGTGCGGGCGTATTTATCCAGGAAGCCCAGGGCGGCAGAGTAGTCCTCCTCACCGACAGCCAGCGTATAAAGTTGGTGGTAGAGTTCGGCCTGTTGCGCGGCGTTGGCAGCCAGCTCTACTCCTTCCTGGAAGGCACTGATTGCCAGGGACACATTACCCTGTCGCAAGGCTATTTCCCCACGAAGTATATAGATTTCGGTGAGCAATTCCCGCGGCGGGTTGGGCTTGGCGAGAATCGGGGCAATATCTTCCTCCACCGCCTCGTACAGGCCCAGCTGCGCGTGGACCTTGGCCAGCCAGACCAGCGCCTGACCGCTGAAAGGACTCCAGGGGTACTCCTTGAGCAGTTGCCGCAGGTATCTCTCGGCCATGCCATACTCCCGGCGGTTGAAATGGCTCCTGCCGATGATGAAAAAGGCATCGTCGATGTAGCGACTTTCAGGGTACTTATCGATAACTTTCAGCGATTTTTCAATCGCTTTCCCGAAAGCATCGCTGGCCGGTTGGGAGATGTTGTCGCCGCCGGCGGCGCGACCGGTATCCAGGGCCTTTACACCGGTGTCATAATAAGCCCTGGCATTATAGAAGGTGTTGAAGTAGGCGCAGCCGGTGAATAGCGCAAGAAACAAGATCAAGGCGGGCAGCCTAAGGTAGCGAAGGCGGACATCCAGGGAAATGGGGACGATGGCGCGGCCTCCAACATTCGGGAGGATAAGGTACTTCAGCTCCCTGTGAGCCATTGCTGGTTCCTTCATCGTCGGGCAAGTTTACCCTCGATAGGGGCTGGGGAGCAAGGAAATGCCCCGGTATGGAGAACGCAGTAACTTTCGGTTGAAACTGGTCTAACACCCTGGGTCTAGGCTGTTTCCTCTAGGCGTAACCCAGGCCCCGACTGTCAGTAATACTAACCCTTTGCAGACTATAGTTCAAGTATCATTCTTGGCTGGGGGGAATTTCAGGAAAATAAAGAATGCATAATGCTCCAGAAGGAAAGGCCAGTTTCCACGCTAAAGGAGTGTACCCTAAAGCGATCACCCGGAACCCTGGACAAGTAAGCCCAGGATTCAGTACCTAACGGAACCATGAGCGATCCTCCAACAAGGGGCTTATAGATACGAACCCTGGGCAGTGAAAGAATACAACGGCAGCAGAGGAAAGTCAAGGAATTCGTGCATCTACACCCCGATCCCCTGTTGCAGACGAGCACTGCCAACATTAGAGGGAACAGCAGGGATGGTCTTGCTCTCATAGCGTACACCGAAAAAGTGGCACAGGGGCTGTCTACCCCTATAAATCTATGAAATATCAGCTAACTATCTTGGCCATCAACTAAAGCATCATGGCGTTCTGAAAGGAGAACCAGTTACCGTTCCCGACGATAATATGGTCATGAAATTTAATTTCCATAGTCATACACGCTTGCCTGATGATCTGCGTAATCTTCAAGTCCTGTCTGCTAGGGCAGACAGACCCGGATGGATGATTGTGGCCAATAATGATGGCAGCAGCGTTTAGTTCCAATACGCGCTTGATGAGTTCTCGCGGATAGATGCCAGACGTAGTAAGAGAGCCTTCAAAGAGCACCTCGCTGTGAAGGACCTCGTTATTGGCATTCAAAAAGATCGCTCCAAACTTCTCCTTACTTATGTCTGTAAGGAGGGATATGAAATGGTGTGCAGCCCGGGAGCTTTTGCTGATGCTCTCCCCGGGCTTCAGAGTAAAGCGCTCGGAGAACTTCTGCAGCAATTCATCATCACTTATATTGCCTGAGAGCCTCGCCTGGGTTTCATAAAGCGCTCTCTTAACCTGCTTGCGAAAAGCCACCATTTCGCGCATGTTGCAGTAGATGATATAGAACACTAAGGTAAGGGTGGTCCCTGCCAGCACTAGCGTCACTAGCGTATTCATTAAACCTGCTAATGGGGTGGTACATGCCACAGAGTAGGTGGTCCCCGCTAGCTCTAGCGTATTCATTAAGGTGATTGCTAACCAGAACGGACCTGGAGAGGTAAGTTTGGTTGGTGAAGCAAGCATGTCCTGAATGTGGTTTTCATTTTTCCTTTTTCTTAGCGCTGATCAACTTTGCCAGAACTTCTGGTACTTTCTCAAACTCACTCGACTTGTCAAAAAAGTAATCCGCCCCCTCTTCCATGCATCTCCGCCGGTACTGAGGGTAGGGATAATTGGTCAGAATTATAACCTTGATATCAGGATTACTTTCTTTGATGTCGCGCAATATGTCCAGACCATTCCGCCAGGGCATCCGGATGTCCAGGATCACGACATCAGGTTTCTGCTCCAGGATAGCGTCACGGCCTTCAAGCCCGTCCTTCGCTTCCCCGATGATCTCCAGCCCCTCAATCTCCGAGAGCAGGGCACTCAGCCGCTCCCGTATAACCTGAGAGTCGTCAGCGATAAAAACTTTCATTTCCACTCTAAACTGTGTTGTTGGGGTCCAGTATGCCGATTTATGTATACTTTACGGAATACGAGGACAAAAGCATATAGCGTTTGGCTGATTTTGTTGTACGATCAGGCTGAAAATCTTGTAGTCTCCGGACTACAAGGCTGTAGGTATTATCCTACAAGAAAGTGAGAGTTAGAAGAGAGTTAGAGTGTTAGAGGAAGAGGGGGGCGGCTTAATACCTTCTTTCACGAGTTCGTATTGAATGGCATAGTGGGTCAATTCCGCATCGGTCTTCATATTCATTTTCTCCAACAGCCGGGCCCGGTAAGTGCTGATGGTCTTCGCGCTGAGGGAGAGCCTATCTGCAATCTCCCCAGTAGTTTTGCCAGAGGTAATCATAACCAGGACCTGGTGTTCGCGATCTGACAGCCTCTCATGGCGCGGGACCTTGAATTCCGTGCCTACCCGAAGTGCTAATTCTTCACCCAATTCAGGGCTGATATACTTGCCCCCCGCACCCACTTTCCTTATAGCCGTCACCAGCCGATCGGGTGTGCTATCCTTTGTGAGGTAACCCGATGCACCTGATCGCAGAACCCGGAGGGCATACTGCTTTTCAGAATACATACTTAATATGAGAACGGCCTGATCCGGCATAATGCTTTTAATATGCTTCAGTACTTCCACGCCACTATCACCAGGCATGGCGATATCCAATAATATCACATCATATTGAGCCTGACCTAGCTTGACCAGGACTTCCCTCCCGTCGCTGGCCTCATCTGCCACGACGATGTCGGAGGTTTCGGCCAGGATCTGTTTAACCCCTTCGCGAAAAAGCGGGTGGTCATCCGCGAGAAGGACTCTGATCATTTCGGCCCTCCCCCATTGTCCAGCGGAATCGTTACAGCTAAGGTGGTGCCCTTCCCTTTTCTACCTTCAATTGTGGCTTCACCGTCCCATTGCAGGACCCTTTCGCGGATGCCGATGAGCCCAAATGACCGTGGACTGGCAACCTGTTCCTTAGTTATGCCGATGCCGTTGTCCCTGATTTCCATTTCTAACGTGCCAGTATGTACCTTAATACTTACCTTAACATTCGTGGCCTGCGCGTGGCGAGCGATGTTCGTGAGCGCCTCCTGGAAGATACGGTAAACAGCCGTAGACCGATCCTGATCGAGATCGATCTCCTCAGGCTCAACCGTCAAATCGCACCCAATCCCCGTACGCTTCGCAAATTCCTCCAGCTCCCACTCCAGGGCTGCTGCCGCGCCCATGTCATCCAGCAGCGCCGGCCGCAACCTGGCAGTTATCCTTTTCACGGTCTGAATCATAGCATCAGACAGTTCGGTCATAGCGGCGGCCTTCTCCTGGATAAATTTCTGATCCGGGCGCAGTTTGCCTTTCAACCATGACAGGTCCATTTTCAGTGCCGTCAAGGCCTGCCCCAACTCATCGTGGATCTCACGGGCGAGCAGCTTCTGGCTTTCTTCCCTTACCGATTGCAGGTGAGCGGACAGACTGCGCAGTTGCTCGCGGGATTCACTCAATTCCTTCTCCGCCCGCTTGCGCTCGGTGATGTCCCGGATTACGCCGCAGATCACTTTTTGCTCACCGAAGGTGTATACGCCCCTGGATATCTCCACCGGGAATACCGTGCCGTCCTTTCTCTTGTGATATTGGAGCAGAATGTGCTCACAATACCCGGCCAGGGTTTCCTTGATCGATAGTTCCGATGCCTCCGGCTCGGCGGAGATATCGAGCTGGATCATCTGGAGGAACTCCTCGCGGGTATAGCCGTACAGCTCCACCGCCCGCTGGTTCACGTCGATGAATTGCCACGTATGGGCATCATAGATCACGATGGCATCCGCTACAGTTGCAAATAGCTGGCGGTATTTCTCCTCGCTCTTCTGGAGCGCAGTCTCCGCCACCTTGCGCTCGGCCAGCTCACGCCTGCTGCTAATGACGACATATACGGCAAACGTAAGGATGACCGCTCCAATTAAGATGGTGCTCAGTAAAACCCACAGGTAATCTATTTGCGCAGACATAGATATGCTCCGAAGTAGAGAATATTCCCGAGAATGGCTAACACGTTATGTATCTGCCAGAGAGCGTGGGTGATAAAAACTGGAATGGCAGCATATACAAGCACATTGACCGAATGGTTGATAAAGACGCCAAACGAGACCCAGAATCGCTCGTTGCGGTAAGCGGGTAGATCAAACTGATCCCGCAAAGTGGCATACAAGGTGTAAAGCGCGATAAATGCAACCAAAACACCCATGATTGACATGGAGTACTTATTAGGCAGCTGTAAATTTTCATAGCCGCCAACTAGCAAAAGGAGGTATATGCCCAGAAACAGGAAAATGGAAAGCCGCATGAGGCGAGCTGGTCGACCTTCATGCCAAAAGGAAAAAAGCATGGCGACCAGAGTATAAGCCAGAGGGAGGTACAGGTGAAAGAGCACCATGTTATTCCCCCACCTTTGTGCAACCAAAACAAGGGCAACATCGTTTAGAAAACTATATAATAGCAGCCCGGTTAGCAGCCTCATGGGGCGGGTGGACCGGTTCCATAAATAGATACCCGCCCCAAGAGGTACTAATCCTGATAGAATGCCAAGGTGAACTAAGAAGGGAAGCTGCCACATCAGGGCTGGTATGGCCCCATTTACGGGCAGTATGGCGGACAGGGAGCTGACAGCTCCATCGACCCCACGACGGTGGAATCGGATAGAGCTTTGGACAGTCCACCGCCACCTATATCACCTCCCTTGGCTGTCACTCCGAACAGGACCGGACTGAACTGGCCATCCTGGTTGAGGCCACCGTAGATGCGGATGCCCACACAGCCTTCCTGGGCGAGGAGCAACTCAATAGCCTTTCTACTAAAGGACCAACCGTAGGTATCGTACGGGTTATCGGCTTGGAAGGCGGCCATCATTTGCTCAGCGGCCGCAAGCGTGATGGAGTGGTCTTCTTCACCAGTGAACATCACATCGGTTCCTTTCATTAGTCCAAGTCGAGGAGTGGCGGGCTCGGGACTACCGGCACCCTCGGTAGCTGTTTTTTCACAGCTTATGCTCACTACGGCTAACGCTACAACAAAGAAGATAGCCGGTGTAAGGAGTCTCTTCATGATCCACCTCCATGGTTGTTGTTATTATGATGCGTGATCGATCATCTGCCGGTCCGAAACTCGAACCAGCCGACAATGTTTCCCTTTATTAAAAATTCGACCTGTAACACAATAGCGCTGTTATCAGATGGAAAATCAAGACAAACTTTTCGTTGTATAAAATGACTTACTGATCGCATCCTTACAGGGATCCAACTGTGCAATCAGAGCTGATGTCGTGAGGACAAGCCCATCAGCGTCCCCTCAAAGACGCGCCTGAACCGCTCTTCACTTTCCCGCAGCGCCTCATCCGCCCGCTTGCGCTCGGTGTATTCATCAGCCCATTCCAGGGCAATTGAAATATGCTGTGCGAGGTTTTTAACAGATAGAATGAAGTGTTCAGCAAGTTCGGGGCAAGTCATGGCGAAGGCGCCTATGATCTTTCCATTCCGCATCAACGACGTCAGGATGGAGGTTTTCTTCTCGTAGCCCATAGTCTTTGATATCAGGTGGGCCAGCGGTCGCGGAAACAATTCCCCTATTATATCGCTGACACTGACCTGGACGGTTTTTTCCTCCCTTACTACCTGACGGTAGATGCCTGACTTCTTCAAGTCAATCTTGTAGCCTTTCAGCCGGAGCCCGGTCGCCTTCTCTCCCACCTTAACCTTCGCGGGAGAGAGCGATGCTTCCGCGATTCTAAGCGATGAGCCATCATCGGTAAACAACAGGATGCTCGCAGTGTAGCGTTGCGACTGCGCGAACTCCTCCCTCACAGTCCTGTAGATCTCGGCCTCGTTCACCAGGCCGTGCAACTTCGCGGACACGTGCTCCGTGAATTGGATGATCTCGATTAGATTATGCAGCCCCTCATCCGAGTGCTTGGGCACGAGTTCAGCTATACGGCCCCGGGTTTGTTCCAGTTCTTTAATCAGTTGAACTTTGGTTTTACATTGATCATTCATCGGAAGGAGAATCTCTATCCATTGATTCTCAATATGTTACGAAACACTGAAATCAACGCTATTAAACATTATTGGGACCGAAATACTTAGCGATTACCTTCATTAAAACTCCCCACATACTTATCGGCACATCCCAGGCATTCTTAAGTATCGTGATTCAAAGTATTAATACAACACAATATTCCCAAGCGGCGTAAAGTACGAACTTTACCGGCGCATGGCAAATACTATATGGATATGGTATGTCAAGCTTACACCCATGGTTTATACTTTGGGGTAACCTGTCCGGTCAGGAAATGAAGTTGAGGTTTTTATATTTGGGATCATCCAGGATTGTTACCCTGGCCGGGCAGGCCGTCCATCCCGCAGGGATCCCTCTGGGAGAAACAGGCTTGCTCAGCTGTTTTGCATGATATCCCCGCTCTTTTCATCCGCTGGTAAGGGAGTCTGGTATTGGTGGTACGCCCCGCCCCGCCCCGCTTCCAGCGGGATTTGAACACTTCCAGCCCCGCCGATGGCGGGGCCGTAGGCGGGAAGTTGGGTCTGAGATGGTTAAAGTGGTACTCCCACGCAGTGCTCTTACCCGCCAGGTTCCCCTGCCTCTGGCGGGGTTCGGCCCGGCCTGTCCGGCGGCCTGTCCGGCATCCCGACGGACCAGACGGGCTAGTAAAAGGAATGGGCCGGCCGCGAGCCCCCCTACCCCCTCCCGATACCACGCCCTCTCTCGGGCACCGTGGGGCGATCCAGGTATTATCGTGGGCTCCTCGGGCGGCCACCTGCGCTTCTTTCGCAAGCCCTGGGCCCTAGTTGTTCCCTCCGGGCGTACTCCTAAGGGCGAGGCCGCCTCTAGCGAGCCCCTTGGGGAGTCCCGGGCAGGCCGGGCAAGAGATGGTTAGCCGGCCGTCACGACGGGCCAAGCCGCTCAGGGGACCGGGGTGGTCTTGAAGTACTCCACATAATACCGCCGGAGGTAGATATACCAACTGATCAGTAAAAGCAGGGTGGCCACCATGAGAACCCAGAACCCGACTTCGGTGAACCTCAGCACGTAAAGGATAATTGCCAGGGTGGTGACGTTCAAGAACAACTTGCCGCTCGGATTGGACTGAAATATCTCGGTACGGACGTTCATGAGATAGGTGCCGATAATGGAATTTGTGATATCCCGGATGGCCAGGAGAAGAAAGAAAAAAATAGGAAAGTTTCGCTCCGGATCGAAAATCAGGAAAATTATAACACCCATCATGATGACTTTGTCAGCGACGGGATCCAGCATTTTGCCCACGTTGGTGATCACGTGGGCACGGCGTGCCAGGTAGCCGTCAAAGAAGTCCGACAGGATGGCCAGCACAATCATGACCATAGCCGCCTGCATACGGTCGGTTTCCAGGGCCCAAACCAGGGGCGGGGTGATAAGGGCCCGGAACAGGGTTAAAGCGTTACTGACGGTGACAATGCGATCCGATGGTCGCTTCATGGATAGCTCCATTGTCCAGGTGGATGATCGTGTCACAGAAAAGGGCCAGAAAGTTCCGGTTGTGGGATATGATTACTAACGGCTTTGCCCCTAAATCCCCGGCGACCTGCGCCAGGAATTCGACCACGCCCTGAACCGGCAGTCCGTAAGTGGGTTCATCCAAAATCACCAGATCATAGTCCCCTGACAGAAGTGCAGCGATAATAACCAGGCGATAGCCGATGCGGGCATCCAGTCCGGCTAATGGTCGGTAAGATTGGATCTTCGTGAGCGTGCGTTTCAGGTACTCCCCCTGAAGACCGGTGAGACGTCCCTGGCTGACAAACCGTTGGATGATATCGCCTGCAGAGAGTCCCTGGGTCAGTGTTCCCGCCTGCTGAACCAGGTACCCCAGGTGGGGGGTATCTACGCCCGGCAGCTCCACTTTCAGACGTCCTTCATAGGGCGAAAGCCCGGCAAGGCAATCGGCAAGGGTGGATTTTCCCGATCCGTTATCACCAGAGATGCCCAGACAACGGACCTGGTCCAGAACGAGCTGTGGTATCCGGAGGGTGAAAGCGGCGCTGTCAAAGTGCTTTACGACTTCCTGGGCTACCAGCCGCCACGGCGGTATGGTTGACGACCAGTCCGGGGTCTTGAGATCCCACCGGACGGATGCGAGGGCTTTCAAACGTTCTCCATTAAGCCTCCACATGGATTGGCCCTGGCCCGTCCCTCCATTTCGGTAGGTAACCTCCAGCATCCGCTTACCACGGGCCATTAGATGGCCGTGCATTATTTGAATATTGCGAGGACTTAAGAAATCAAAGCAATGCTGCCCGATGAGGAACTCATGCGGTTGCTGGAGGGCCGCCGTAACGGCCAGTTGCTGCTGCTCACCACCCGACAGGGTTGCCGGCGCCTGGTGCCTGCGGTTCGAGAAAGGGCCCTGTCGGATGATTTTGTCCACCTCGGTGTTCAATTGCCAGTCGGTGAGGCCCTGATTTTCCAGGTCAAAAGCGAGCTCACGACGAACCGTATCTGCCACCAGGTAGCTGGCTATCTCAAAGGGAAAGACAAGACAGCTCCGGCCCCGACGCTCAAGGGCCAGTTGCAACCGTTGGACTAAATCCGCGCCATCCGGATATAGATGATAGAGTCCCGGGGGGAGGTCCCAGAGATAATAGCTAGCTACCAAGGATGGCCTGGAGGATACGGGCCGAGGCGCCAAGATTGTCTTCGATGACCTTCAGCGCTGCTTCCCCTGCCTTCTGACGCGATATATCATCGTCCAGGAAGGTAGTCAGCTGGTGCTGGAACTCCTCGGCTGATTTCACTGATACGCCGCCACCGCACGCGATCAGCTGCTCGGCCTCATGGCTGTGGCCGTACTTGGGACCGAAGATAACCGGAATGCCGGCAATGGCGGCCTCCATTATATTATGTACGTTGCTGCTAAACCCGCCCCCGATATAGGCGAGGACGCCTCGGCAGTAGAGCTCCGCCAGATAGCCCACGCCGTCGACAATCAGCACCTGGCTATCAAGAAAACGGCCCAGCCGCCGGCCAAAACGCTCCCAGTTAATCCCCGCCTCCGAGAGTCGGGCGCCGATGGCGTCAATCACTTCCGGTTCAGGTTCATGGGGAGCCCATAGCACCCGCACGCTGTCATCCTGGCGCAAGGTATCTATCAGGGGTGGACCGATGACCTCCTCATCTTCTTTGTGAAGACTGCCCAGGATTATAATACTCTCCTGTCCATCGCGGCGGCG
Organism: uncultured bacterium; assembly: GCA_964621455.1. Lineage (GTDB taxonomy): Bacteria > Fidelibacterota > Marinisomatia > SCGC-AAA003-L08 > TS1B11. Next base: position 76,800 of record CAZULW010000002.1, on the reverse strand, counting down.
GTTTGACCCGTTACGTTGGTTGCGCTCCTTAACACGATCGTAGCGCGGATTCCCCAGGTTCTTTACTTCGGTTTTGGCCGCCCTTCCCAGAATAGCCTTTACCCTGAAGTAATCGGCCTCCGATACCGTGTAGATGTGACCGATGGCGCCGTAGATGTGCCGATAGAAATTGGAGAGGATCGGCCACTGCTTGGTGCTGCCGGGTACAACCCGGGCGGCAAAAAGGGTGGTGGGGACATCGGCCTTCTGGCAATTCCAGATGAGGTTGGGCCAGATATCGTAGCTGGTAAACACCGCCTTTTGGGGCTTCAGAACACGCAGCAGCCGTCGCATGATCCAGGGAAAATCAATGGGCAGGTAGAATGTGAAATCCACTGCCTGGTGATCGAAGTGTTCATAGCCGGAAGGGGAAAAGAAACTGACTACGATAACACTCTCGGGCGCCACTTCCCGCAGACCCTGGATCACCGGCCTGGTCTGTTCGTACTCGCCATGAGAAGCTACATGAAACCAGTAAAGCGAACCGGAGCGGTCACAGGCCGTATTGCGAAAATGAGCCACACGCCGGAGGGTTCGGCGCCGGCCCCGCAAGCCCCGCCGGACTTTGCGATTCACCGGGGCCAGGGCATAAGCCACTATAACCATGAGCGGCATAACTACCATATTATAGAATAACCGCCAGGAGAGGGCAATCATGTCTGCCCCACTAAACTGGTCACGCTCTCGGCTACCTGGTCCACCGAGATGCCAGTAAGGCAATACTGTTTGCGACGATAGCACCGCCGCCGCCCGTTCTGGCTGCACGGTCGGCACCACAATTTTACCTCATGGACGCAGGAATCGGGATGGTGAGTGCGGGCGCCGGTCTCATGGGATGTTGGCCCCAGGATCATCACCGCCGGTATGCCCAGGGCCTCTCCTGCATGCACCGGGCCGGTATCCGAACCGATAACCAGTTGGCTGCGGGATAATACGGCCAGGGCCTCTTCAAGACCCGTCTTTCCCTTGAGGTTGACCACCCTTCCAGGCTGCAGAGCGGCGGCAATGTGATCGCAGATCGTGTCCTGCGGGCCACCCAGGAATACCAGCTGCTCGTGGGAGCCGGCCAGCCGATGGTTGAACAATTCGATGTAGCGCTCCTTCAGCCACGACTTTTGGGGCCAGGCTGCACCAGGCACACAGACCAGATAGCCCTGGTCCAGGCCGAACCGCCGGCATATCTCACGTGCGGCGTCAGTATCAAAGGACAGGCAGGGACGGAGCTCGCCTTCCAGTACGGGAAGCCCGGCGTAGCGCAGGTACTCACTCACAACCGAGAATTCCGGATCGAAGCGGTTAAACCACAGGTAGAATAGCAGCCAACGCTTGGAGCGGGGCTTTCGGTAGATTCGTGACTCGGCCGTGGGGAAGTATCGCCTGAGGACTTTGCTTCGCAGCGAATTGTGGAGATCTATGACCAGGTCGTAGTTTGCTCCGGCCAGGCCGCGGGCGAAGGCTGGCAGTTCCGTCGCTCCAACACTAGGCGGGAAAGAGATAACATTATGTGGCGGGGGGTCGAAATGACTGACGAGTGGACTGAATCGTTCGTGGACGAGATAATCTACGGTGAGGTCGGTGTAGGTTTGACGAAGAGCCCGGATTACCGGCGTAGAAAGGATAATGTCCCCCATGGAACTGAATCGGACCACCAATGCGTGGATCACCGGTTATGATGAGCGCTGGGCGTTGAAATGGACCACATTGATCAGGGCGGATTTATACTCGGAATCGGGGAATAATCCCAAGGATGCGATGGCTGCGTCACTAAAGTGTTGAATGCGCTCTTTTGCATAGTCAATACCACCGCCCTCCTCAATGGCCCCACGCAGCCGGGCGAAGCTCCCGCGGCGGGCATGGGATTTCAGGATCCTCAGATATTGACGACGCTCGCCGGGTTCAAGCTGCTTCAGGGCATAGATGAGAGGGAGCGTTCGGACATTCCTCTTTACATCAAAGGCTACTGGCTTACCTACTGACTTCTTATCCCCAACCAGGTCGAAAAGATCATCCTTGATCTGGAAAGCGATACCCAGGTTTTCCCCGTACTGCCGCAGGGCTTCCCACTTGTTGGTATCCTCCGAGGCCGTAATGGCCCCCAGCTCACAGGCGCTGCCAAACAGGCTGGCAGTTTTGTCTCTTACCATCTGGTAATAGACCTCTTCGGTCATGCCGCCCAGGAGCGCCTTCTCCAGCTGAAGGATTTCGCCACTGCTGAGCCGTTCCGCTGTACTGGAAAGCACCTCCAGGGCCCGGAAGTTACGCAACCCGATTACGTTGCGCAGGGCCTTGGCAAGGAAATAATCCCCGATCAGGACCGCTTTCTTATTATTAAATACCCGGCGAAGCGATGGCCAGCTGCGCCGCAGATCGGATTCATCCACCACGTCATCGTGGACCAGGGTGGCGATGTGCAGGATCTCTATCAGGGCTGCGGCCCTGAGGCTGTCCAAATTGGCCTGACCACAAAGTCGGGCCGAGAGAATGGTGAGGATCGGTCGCAGATGCTTGCCCCGGTTATGCAGGACATACCGGACCATGGTATTCACCAGCCGGACTTCGGATCGCAGGGCGTCCTCGAATTCCTGCTGAAAGAGTTTGAGGTCATCGACGATAGGGGCAACTATATCGCTGAGGCGAACCTTCATCGCAAAAACTTACAGGCACCTTGAGGTTAAATCAAGACTCCTCGGGCGTCTCCACAAGCGATTCTTTCGGAGCGAAGATCTTGGAAATGATAATGGAGAACTCATACAAAACCAGGAGGGGAATCGCCATAAACATCTGACTGATGGGATCGGGTGGTGTTAAAATGGCGGCAAAGACCAGAATGCCGATCAACGCAAACTTGCGGTATTTCCGTAGAAAGGTCGGTGTCAGGAGCCCGATACGGGTAAGGATGAAGGAAATTACGGGCAGTTGAAAGACCATCCCGGCCGCCAGCAGCATCCAGACCACGTAACTCAAGTAGGCGCGGATGCCGTAATTGGACTCTACCATGCCTTCGCCCAGGGCTGTGAAAAACCGGAGGCTGAAAGGTAGCAGGACCAGGTAGCCGAAAGAAACTCCGACCACAAGGAAAAAGGTGCTAAAAAGTACGATAGAGATCGTAATGTTCCGGGATGAACGCTGCATGGCGGGATCCACGAAGCGCCACGCCTGGTAGATGACCACCGGACTGGCCAGGATCAGACCGGTCATGAGACTGGCGATGAGCTGGACCAGAAACGTGTCAGGTACTTTCAGAGCCTGAAGGTTCACGGGTTCGTCCAGGTTGAGGGCTGGCGCGGTAAGGAAATCGATGAGCCAGTCGGCCTTAATAAAAGCCAGGATTGTGAAAATGATGATGGCTGCAAGGCTTTTCAGAACGCGCCAGCGTAGTTCTTCCAGGTGCTCCAGGAATGTCATCTCGTTGGGTTCGGCCATGACTGACTAAGACTTATCCAGTATGATACGGGCCAGCTTATAAGGAGGTACGGTGCCTAATCCGGCGTCCGTAGCATCACGGCGGGCCTGAGTCCAGAAGCCGGTCATAACCTCCCTGGCCACTAACATTTCCACTCTCTGCCGTACCCGCTGCCGGCGCTTATGGGCCTGGTCGCCGCTCTCTTTCAAGTAGGCGCGGTGGCTCCCCAATAGTTCCCGCAGCTCCTTGATCCCCATTCCCTGGGTGGCACTGGTCATCGGTGGGATGATTTATCCAAACAGCCGTGTGAAACCGGCGTAATCACGTATCACCAGGCGACGGCCCTCACGCTCCACCAACCCCTTCTTCTCAAGGTTTTTTAACATGCGTGATACCGTCTCGCGACTGGTTCCGGCCATATTGGCGATGTCCTGCTGATATGGGAGGCGTTTAATTATCACCTGCCCCATCCTGAAGATACCCATGTCCTCTGCAAACCGGTGGAGCGCAATCCCTATGCGGTGCTCGGCATCAGACAGGGAAAGGGACTTGATCTGTTGGTCGGATTTCCGCAGGCGTGAGGTCATCTCCCGGAGCAGCTGGATGGAAATCGAGGGAAAGCGCTCCAGGACATCCAGGAAATCACGGCGGTGGAGCGTAAAGAGTACGGTATCTTCGAGAGCCATGACATTGGCCGAACGCCCCTGCCCGTCGAGCAGGGCCATCTCGCCGAAAAACTCTGCGGAGCCGAGAATCGCGAGGATGACTTCGCGACCTTCCTCGTCGAGCCGGGTGATCTTCACACTGCCGGATTCGATAATGTACAGCGTATCACCCCGATCTTCCTCGATAACGATCATGGTGTTCTTCGGGTAGGCGCGCCGGACCGTCATCTCCATGATAAGGTTCAAATCCTCATCGTTCAACTCGGTGAAGATGGGTACTTCGCGAAGGATGTTCGACTGGTTGGTCATGCCAAAAACTTATATCAACAGAATAAAATAGGCAATTCTATTTATGCGCTGAAGGTTATTTGCCTGCTTTTGTGTTTATGATTAATTTTATGGCTTAAGTGGAGGAATAAAAAGCAAATTATGGATCGACACAAGTCCACCATCAAACGCCACCGGCAGTCGCTGAAACGCAACGAGCGCAATCGCGCCGCCAGATCGACGGTGAAGACCTATATCAGGAAGGTCGAGGAGGCCACCACCAAAGAGACCGCCGAGACCGCCCTGCGGGACGCCATCAGGGTCCTGGATAAAACCGGCGCACGGGTCATCCACCGCAACAAGACCGCCCGGATGAAGTCCAGACTTTCCCGCCTGGTAGCCAGCCGCTTCGCTTCCTGAGCATTCAGCCCGTAGGGGCGTAATGCATTACGCCCCTACCCTACCGCAGCAGCACCAGCTTGATGCTACGCGTGTAAGCAGGCGTTAATAAGCACGCTATGTACAAGCCGGTGGGTACCTCGCGTCCGCTGTCATCCCGCCCATCCCAAACCAGCCGGTGGTACCCCGCCTTCCGGCGACCATCCACCGAGGGCGGACTACGCCGGGCAGGCTGCCAACTGCTACTACTCCCAATCTCAGCCTCCGAATATCTTCAATCTTCAATCGTCAATTTTCAATATTCAATCTACAATGCCCCCAGTCCCAAGCCCCTAGTCCCAATCTCACCTCCCCCTCGCCGGGTAGTTGGGCGCCTCCTTGGTGATGGCTACCTCGTGGGGATGGCTTTCACGGCTGCCCGCGGTGGTGAGACGCACGAACGTCCGCCTGGCCTGAAGGGCCTCGATGTTTTTAGCGCCGCAGTAACCCATGGCCGCCTGCAGGCCGCCGGCCAGCTGGTTAATGGTCTCGGCCACCGGCCCCCGGTAGGGCACCATGCCCTCTATCCCTTCGGGGACCAGCTTGTCGGATGCCATACCCTCCTGGAAGTAGCGGTCGCTGGAGCCTTGGGCCATTGCTCCTACGGAGCCCATGCCCCGGAAGCCCTTGTATCGCCGGCCGTCGTAGAGGATGGTCTCGCCAGGACTTTCGTCAGTGCCGGCGAAGATACTGCCCAGCATCACCGACGTGGCGCCCGCCGCCAGCGATTTGGCGATATCGCCCGAGAAGCGCATGCCGCCGTCGGAGATAATGGGAATGTCGGCTTTAGCACCCACCTCGGCAGCATCAATTACGGCGGTCAGCTGGGGCACGCCGATACCCGCCACGACCCGGGTGGTGCAGCTGGCCCCGGCGCCGATGCCCACTTTTACGGCATTCACCCCGGCGTCGATGAGGACCCGGGTTCCTTCAGCGGTGGCCACATTGCCAGCGACAATATCGACGCTGGAGTGACGCTTCCGCAGTTCCTTCACCGTGCGCAGGACACCCTCGGAATGGCCGTGGGCGGTGTCAACAAAAATGGCGTCCACCCCGGCAGCCACCAGGGCGGCGGCGCGGTCAAACGTATCGGCCCCCGTCCCCACGGCGGCACCCACCCGCAGCCGGCCGTGGCCATCCAGGCAGGCGTTGGGGTGCATCTCCTTCTTGAGGATGTCTTTCACCGTAATGAGGCCACAGAGGAAGCCGTCGTCATCCACAACCAGCAGCTTCTCGATGCGGTGCTGCTGCAGGACGGCCTTGGCATCTTCCAGGGTGGTGCCGCGAGGCACGGTCACCAGGTTCTCGCTGGTCATACGGGCCGAGATGGGCTGGGAGAGGTCCTTCTCGAAGCGGATATCCCGGTTGGTTAGGATGCCCACCAGGCGTCCACCTTCTGGTGGATCGTCCACGATGGGTACGCCGGAAATCTGGTACCGCCGCATGACCTGAAGGGCCTCTCCGATGGTCTTGTCAGGGGGCAGGGTTATCGGGTCAAGGATCATGGCGCTTTCCGAGCGCTTCACCCGGTCTACCTCGGCAGCCTGTGTCTCTGCTGACAGGTTGCGGTGCAGGACCCCCAACCCGCCGTGCCGGGCCAGGGCAATAGCCATGTTCCCCTCAGTGACCGTATCCATTGCGGCGCTGATAAAGGGAATGTTCAAACGAATATTCCTGGTGAACCGGGTTGAGATGTCCACGTCCCTGGGCAGCACCTTGGAGTAAGCCGGCACCAGGAGTACATCATCAAAGGTGAGACCTTCGCGTAATTCTTCAGCCACCTGGATCTTCTCCTTTTGTTAATATGTTTAGTTGTTTAACTGTTTAGTTGTTTATTGTTTAATTATGCCATGCCTTTTCAGTTTGAATTCTATTCATATCTTACAAGCCTGTCGTAAATCTGCTGCGGTGATTAAATGGCGTTTCCTCGGGCTGCCGCCGGACAGGCCCGTCTGGCCGGCCTCCCCGTGGCCGGCTCTGCCCGTTGGGCAACGCCCAGAGGGGACGGCCAGGCCCGATCCCGACTGCATGTGATCGAATAAGATTACGCTGCAGCGATTCGTGTTCGTTATCAGCGATCCGCACACTGCTTAGTTTGCCGAAAGCCGGTATTAATGCCGTAGATAGTGGTGGCTTTCCGGGCCAGAATGTTCTCCAACGTTTTCCGTGAACGGATAATTCTTTCCTGCGCTCTATCGCTACATATGACCGGAGGCAATGATTTAAAGAAATACTTGAAATCATCCAGAGAATAGTCTTTTATATCAATAATAAACTGTTTCAAGGTTAATCTTTTACATAAGTTGTTACAGAATCCACAGGTCAGTTATTTTCTCGTTGAAACACGACCCGTTCCGCCAGGCTGGCGATGCGGTCGGTATAGCGGAAGGGCACCGCCTCCACCGGCATGGCGTCCAGAAAAAGTTGACCATACCTGCGCCGGTAGACCCGGGAATCGGCGATGATAAAAATGCCCTCATCGCTGGATGTTCGAATCAAGCGCCCGAAGCCCTGGCGGAAGCGGGTGATGGCATCGGGAATCTGGTAGTCCTGGAACGGATTGCATCCCTGCTCCTGGAGGTGTTCGATGCGGGCTTCCACCACCGGATCAGTGGGATTGGCAAAGGGCAGCCGGGCGATAATCAGCATTTCCAGCAGATCACCGGGCAGGTCGATGCCTTCCCAGAAGCTGGCCGTACCCAGGAGAATAGCCCGGGGATTTTCACGGAAGGCTTCCAGCAGGTTCCGGCGACTACTGCCGCCAAATTGGGTGATCAGCCGCCGCTGGGTCCGAAACAGCCGGGAATGCAGGATACCGTGAACCGCCTGTACCTGGGCATAGGAAGTAAACAGAACCAGGAGCCGCCGCTCGATCCGGTCGGTCAGATCGTCGATCAGCTCTGCCAACTGCCGGGGATACTGGGAATCGGTAACATCCACCGGGGTATCCCACCCCAGAACCACGCATTGCTCGTGGTAGTAAAAGGGCGACGGAAACTCCTGCTCCACTACCGGCCAGGCGCTGAAGGCCTCATCCAGACCCACCTCACCACGAAAGTAGTCAAAACTGGCGCCCACCTGGAGGGTGGCCGAACACAACACCGTACCCGGCCTGCGCTCAAAGAGCTTGGAACGCAGAAACGAGCTCACCATCAGTGGTGCGCACTTGAATACCACCCGCACCTGATCTCTTACACTCCGGACTTCCCGCCATAGAACTTCTTTCCCGGTGGACTCTTTAATAGCGATATACCCGAAGGCGGTATTCAGAGCCGAGGCTTCCGAAAGGTCCACTTCCAGTTCGTTCACCAGGGACTCACTTATTGCCCTGTCGGTTTCGGTAAGCAGCTGATGGATATCGGCAATGGTCCGGGCGAAGGTATCCAGGGCATCGGCGGTGGCCTGCACCTGGGCGTCCAGGCCGCGGAACTCCATGCCGGGGTCCACATACCTGGCCTGCTGGGTAGCATACTTCCAATCGGGTGTTACCCTGATCTGGTGCTCGTCAATGTACGACGCCAACAGGTTGGCCGTCTCCATCTGCAGGCTCCGGGCAGCGGCCTGGATGTCGCTGTACCAGTCTCTGCTCTCGTCAACAACCTGCAGGGTATCCGCCAGCTGCTTGCGGAAGATCTGGCGATAGCGGCTGCCCAGGTAGTTGTCGCACAGCCGGCGGACAATCCCTTCCCCGAACTCCATGGTTAGCTGCTCGGTGGTAATCCGCGGCAGGTTGTGGGCCTCATCCAGGACCAGCATGTAGTCACCGGGCAGCAGCCCTACGTCGCCAGCGGCATCGGCGATGAGCAGGGCATGATTCACCACAATGAGGCTCGCCTGTTTGGCCGCCCTTCGCACAGGTCCCAGGAAGCAGCCATGAAAGCGGCGGCAGGTATTGCCCAGGCAGAATCCCCGTTCGCTGCGGAGCATACGCCACAACCTTACGCCCCGGCGGGCCAGGAAGCCAGGACATTCATCGATGTCTCCGGTCTGGGTGAACTGTTCCCAGATGATGATGGGCAGGATGTTCTCGCAGTCCTCCGGCCCCAGGAGCCGCCGGGCATTGGCCAGCACGAACTCCAGGCGGGTGCGGCAGAGGTAGTTGCCCCGCCCTTTGAGCATGACGGCCTTCACCGGAGCATCCAGCATAGTTACCACGCGGGGGATCTCCTTGTAGAAGAGCTGCTCCTGCAGATACTTGGTATAGCACGACACCACCACTGGCTGCTTATGCAGGTAGGCGTGGTTCACCGCCGGAAGCAGATAGGCCAGGGACTTGCCCAGGCCCGTCCCCGCCTCGGCCACCAGAATCTGCCCATCTTCGAAGGCCCCGGCCACCGCCTCGGAGAAGGCCACCTGGATAGGGCGGGACTCAAACTGGTCCCAGCCGGCAGCGAGCACCCCATCATCACCGAAGAACCCTTCGGGGGTCTGGGGGCTGTAATCATCCCCGCGGCCCCCGTGTTCGTAGATGGCCCGGAGCGCCGGACGCTCGACGGTGGAGGTGGTCAGGCCCTTGGTCCGGCCCGTAGAGGACATCACGTTTACCAGCCGAACGTAGAGGCGCTTGTTGGGGATATCCACGTGCTCCTGCATACCCGACAGGGACTGGATCACCGGCAGCGGATAGGCAGACGCCTCGTGCACCAGATTGACAAAGATGTGCCCCGTGTTCAGGGCATCGTTGTAGGCCCGGTGGGCCTCCTTGTGCGGCAGGCCGTAGAAGTCGCACAGGGCGGTCAGGTTGAAGCCGGTGTGGTGGTAGAGAAACGTGCGGCCCAGGGTCAGGGTATCGTAAAGGGGGTTGGTGATGGTGTCCAGCTGGCCCAGGGCGAGGCAGATATTGCGCAGGAAGGCCAGGTCAAAGCGGATGTTGTGGGCGACGAGGGGACGCTCCCCGATGAAGTCCAGGAACTCCCGCCCCACCTCCTCGATGGTAGACTCGCCGGCCACCATGTCGTTGGTGATGTTGGTGAGCTCCACGATCTCGGTAGGGATAGGCTTCTGGGGATTGATGAGCTGCTGGAATTCCTTAGCCGGCTGCCCATCCCGGAACCGGACGGCGGCCAGCTCGATGATCTTGCAGGTGTCGGGGTCCAATCCGGTGGTCTCGAAGTCGATGACGACGAAATCGTCCAGCTCCAGGAGGGCGAGAAGATTCGAGGGGGACATGATCGGGATTATATACCTGCTGATGCTTCCATATTCCACTCACGTGACGGCCCCGCAATGGCCGCCTTCTTGAGGGAGAAGCTAGGGCGGAAACGGGCGGAGTGGTAGGGAAATTGCCTGGCAGCGAGTGGCGAGCAGAACCGAGTAATGATTAAAGTGACGCCTCGGGGTTCAAACCCCACTTAAAAGGCTATCCCCACCAGTATTTCCCCTCCGGGCAGCGCTCGCAGGGCGATATGGCGGTGGCATTATCATAACGCCGGAATATAAGCCAGCGGCCAACTGGACAAAACCAGGCCAAACATGGACGCTTTTAAAAATGTTTCCGTCGGTAAGGCGGCTGAAAGGTGCGTTTTCGGCCTAAAACGTCTAATTCCGCCCCAGCAGGGCAGGTGAAACGGGCAATTTGTGGTCGCATTATCATAGCGCCGGAATATAAGCCAGCAGCGGGGGCCTGTCGTTCGCCTGGTTCGCCGGGTGCGGGAAGGGTAGTAGTCAGTTGTCAGTGGTCAGTAGTCAGTTGCCTGAGGCTAGGGGCTTGAGGCTAGGGGCTGGCAAAAAAAACCGCCAAGCCCGCCTTCGGACGGGCCTACGGGACGCCAAGAGCGCCAGGAAGTTTTAGCCACGAATTAACACGAATTGGCACGAAACCGAGCCTGCCGAAGGGCTAGAGGCTAGGGGCAGGAGCCATGCCCCGCAGACTAACCCTCCCCGCTCACTCCCCCGCCTTTGGCCCCGCCGATGGCGGGATTAGGACGGGACAAGCGTGAAGTCCCCTCCCTCGCTGAGGGAGGGGAATCCCGGCTGCTGCCGGATGGGGTGGGTTATCCCTCCACAGTCCCAATCTCCTCCTCCGTCAGCCTCCCGCCATCGCCCGCCATGCGGCGGGGTTCGGTGGGATAAACTCACAGCTCATACACCAGCCCATCTATCTGCCTGTTAGTAGCATCTATCTGCCTTTGCAGGGCGGCCTGCTCGTGCTCGGTGCGGGACGTGGGATACTAGGCGGATGCTGGGGTACATATAAAAGATAACGATGATTCTCCCAAGGAATAAGTCGTATTAATGCGCGATGATGTAAGAATAGCATAATTTTTCCAAGACATAAAACATTTTACACCTTAGGTTGCTTATTAGTGTTTTAACTACAGTCTTTAAATAGTAAATTAACTTCTACCTGTCCGATTAAGGATAATTACTATGAAGTTGAAAGAAGTTAATATTCGCAACTATCGCTCGATTGAGGATCTTACCTTAGAATTCAACCCTAGATGTAGAGTTCTTGTTGGGATAAACGAATCTGGGAAAACCAATATTTTGGATTCACTATCATTACTAGACGACAATATTCCACCTACAAGGCAGGATAAAAGAATCCAAAGACTGACTGAGGATCCAGTAAGAGAGTCCTTTGTTAAATTTGTATTTTCATTTGATAAAGGTGAGAAAGACTCTATCTGGGATAATTTTTGGGATAAGGTATATGCAGTTGACGAACATTCAAAACTTGCCGTTAATGCCAACGGTGAAAAAGTCACGTTATTCCATTTTGCAAGTTTTATATCTAATGAAGGGTTATACAATATTGATATATTTAATGAAAATAAGCGCGCTCTGTATTGGGGCTTAAATCAAGAATATAATGTTCTTAATAATTGGAAGAAAGTTAAAGACGGCTGTCCTGACAATATTGAAATAATGAATAAAGATGGCGATAAATATCAAATAAATAAATTTAGTTTAATAAATATTAATGATGCTACAAATGATATAGCAGATGAATATCTGGAACCCTGTGCAGCTGATTTTATTTTGAAATTAGTTGGTAATTTAATAATAGAGCATGTAAATGAGAATAAACTTGAATGTCTATTCTGGAAATATGAGGGGGAGAATATATTGCCTCCATCAGTTAACTTGGAGCAGTTTTCTGCAAATCCCGAAATCTGCTCTCCTTTGAAAATTATGTTTATTCTAGCAGATTATAATGACGTTCATGCTAGATTTGAGGAAGCGAAGCAAGAGGGAGAGCTAGGAATAAGTAATCTATTACGGGTAGTAGCCAAAAAAACCACGAATCATTTTCGCAGTGTTTGGAAGGAATATAACAATGTTGAGTTTGAATTAACTAAGGATGGCGATAATATAAGAATTGCTATTAAGGATAAATACGATAGTGTGAGCTATATTTTTCAGCAAAGAAGCGATGGATTTAAAAGATTTGTAACATTTTTATTAATGATATCTGCTCGGGAGCGAAAGAATCTTTTACGGGGTACGCTGCTACTAATTGACGAACCCGATATAATGCTGCACCCGAAAGGAAGCAAATATTTAAGAGATGAACTTTTAAAGATATCGAAAACAAACTATTTAGTATATAGTACACACTCAATATTTATGATTGATAAAAATAATATTAATCGACATCTAATTGTAAAAAAGGAAGAGGAAGTTACTGAAGTAGTTGATGTCAACGAATCCACAATAGTTGAAGAAGAGGTCCTTTACAAAGCATTGGGATATTCAATATTTGAAGAGTTGCAAGAAATGAATATAATATTTGAAGGATGGCGCGATAAAAAGCTATTTAAGAAAGCCACTAGTTATATCATTGATAAATATAAAAAAGTAAAAGAAATAAAAAGATATGGTGTCTGTTTTGTACATGGAGTAAGTGATATTAGGCATGTAGTGCCATTACTTGAAATGGCAAATCGTAAATACGTTATTGTTAGTGATAATGATACACCAGCAAAGAATATGCAAAAGGAGTATAAGGAATTGGGGCATGAAGGCAAATGGTTAAGATATGATGAAATAAATCCAAACTGCGAAGCAATCACAGGAGAAGATTTCATAAAAAATGAAGCATTTGAGAAACCTATACAGGAAATGGGAAAAGAACTAGGTATAGCCGTTGAGTTAAATATTGATGATTTAGAGCACCCAAAGGGAAAAATATACAAAATATCACAGTGGCTAAATCAGGCCGGAATAAATAGCACGGAAGACAAATCTAAAGCGATAAAAAAAATAAAGGCGAAGGTATTTGAAGGGTTAAAATATACACAAATAAAGGAATCTTATTATGAAGTATTAAGAATGTTATTAGAGAAAATAAAAGTAGAATTAGAACAAAATAAATTGTCGAGTTAGTAATATTAACCTAAATCAATCGAACTGTCATTCTCTCCCCTCCACTATCGCAACCTCCTCTTCGGTAAACCCATACAGACCATACACCAGCCCATCTATCTGCCTGTCCGTGGCATCTATCTGCCGCTTAATGGCCGTCTTCTCGTGCTCAGTGCGGGCTTTAGCTAAATGCTTGTGCAGCGCCAGCATCCGCTCCACCAGTTTAACCATCTTATCGTGGCGGGACTTGTCGGCGCTGTCAGAGAAGTTAATCGCTCGTATTGGTAGCTGATATAAGGTTGTAGGTTTTACCTGCGCGAGCACACGCCCTTTTTCAATCGCAAGCAGGCGGTAGAGAAATACAAACATTTTCGAATTCAAGATTGCCATAACGTATTTTGCATTGATGCCGTTTCGTACCGCGAATAAATACAACCCATCGGTCGCAAACGTTTGAATGTCATCGAGGGTTACTATAATTTCATCCTCAGTGATAACCCCCAACAACTTTTCGTCTTTCAGGAATAACTTTTCCTTCCGCGGCCGGTGAAGAGAATACAAAGGATGCTTCTTCTCTTCAACTTCTCTACAAGTGATATCATTCTTAAATCGATCAATATATGCACATATATTAGGTAGCTTCCTCCAATCATCGGTGCGAGCTGTATAGATTATCCAAAGATCTGGACGATCAATATAGTACCGTTTCACATGCTTGCCGCCGGTCAAGACCCTTCTTAATTGGATAGTCTCCAAGTGGCATTTCTGAGCAGTTTTAGTATCCACCAAAAAAGCCTCTTTGAGGTCCGGGCTTACTCCGCGTTAGATGCCGTCTTCGTCAACAACGTCTCGAAGTAGTTTGTGAGGGACGCTATTTACTTTCTCCCAGATAGCATAATGAGCTAGATTAGCAGGAATAAATAAAGAACTCGGAATCCCGCTCATAGTATCTTGCGAGATGCTATCAAATCGTGTGCTATCAAAAATAGCGTCTGATTTTCCCCCCATGCTCAACGCGGAGACATCACTGACTTGGATGGCATGTTTATCTGCTGTACCTCGTTCAAGTATCAAGACAGATGCAGGTCTAGTTACTTTTTCGAAGACATGTCCCATATTCAATATTGAGTGAATCTTAAAATTGGTTAAAATAAATCCGCGTAGACGTACGTTATCTGCTTAATACAACACGACATCAGGGAGTATCATGCCAAAACGTCCGCCACCTACCAGCTTCCTGCAACTCTGATAGACAAAGTACATAAACGAGTCGATCATTCTAACAATTATTTCTTGGTTCGCTTGTCTATGATATGCCAATTCTGGCTCAGTGAATTCGGCACCCCAAGGCGGATTCCCTGTTACTACATCGAATCCAGTTTCTTTCTTCGCGCCTTTTGCGTCTTTGCGGTTAAACACTTCCGGGAACTCCGCCTCCCAGTCGAAGACGTTAACGCGGTAGCGCTCCTCCTCGTCCAGCAGGTCCAGCTGCTGCCCCTCGTAGAAGTCGGGGCCGATGAGGCTGTTGCCGCACTTGATGTTGCTCCCCAGATCCGGCAGGGCGCGCTCGTGCAGCAGCTTCAGCTGCCGGTTGATGGTCTCCGCCGACTCCTCCTCCAGCACCTTCAGCAGCAGGGAGAGCTTGGTCACCTCCACCGCTTGGGGGTCGATGTCCACGCCGTAAATGTTGTTCAGCAGGATGCGCTTGCGCTCGGCGATGGTGAGGCGGTATTCATTTTCCCCGGCCTGGTAGATAGGAAATTCTTTTGTGTGGGCGACCCGACGGGTCGCCCCTACCTTTCCAATCTGGCTATCATTAGGGGCGCGGTGCGCAGTGCCCTTACGCGCCCTTTCCTCCACGTACCAGTCGCGGTGCCAGTCCAGCAGCAGCTGGTAGGCCCCCAGCAGGAACGATCCGCTGCCGCAGGCCGGGTCCAGGATGCGCAGTTTCGTGGCCTGCCGAGGGGTTTTGTTTTCCAGCAGTTTTCCCACCGTGTGCTTGACGATGTAGTCCACGATGTAGGTGGGGGTGTAGTATACCCCGCCCGCCTTCTTGACTTCGGGCTTGTCCTCCACCTTGGCATGGTGGGCGGGCGTCAGGCGGATGACCTTGCCCAGGAACTGCTCGTAGGCCTGCCCCAGGATGTCCGCCGGGAGGACGGAAAACTCGTAGGGGCTTTCGGGGTAGTACAGCCCCTTGAAGATGTCCTTCAGTACCTTGTCATCGATATTGATCTTGAGGGTGAGCTCGTCCGGTGGGGTGGGCCGGTCCCGCTCCTTGCGGAAGTGGAACAGGCCGGAGTTGTACTTCTCGTCGGCCCGGTGGTACAGGTCAATCAGCCGCCGGTAGATGTTGGTCCCGTTCTGGAGGGCCATCAGGCGGTTAGGCTCCTCGATTCCCCGGTCTTCACAGATACGCAGGAAAATGATGCGGTCGATAGTGCGGCCTACGGCGAAGTTGACCTGCCGCTGGCTCAACCCGGTGTTGCGCAGGGCTATATTGCGGGCAAGCTCATCCCGCCAGGTTTCGATCTCTTTCAGGAAGGCGTTGTCCACCTCGGCGGTGCCCCGTTTGCGCGTAGTAGACGCCACGTAGCGGTCGAAGTCGCCCTTCAGGACGGCGTTCTTAGAAAAGAGGCCGTAGAGCTCGTCCCAGCGGTCGGCGTATTCATTGAAGGTCAGGTACAGGACCCGCGCTGTGGAGGGCTTGTCCGTCTTAACCGGCTCGATGCGGCAGTCGTAGACGGCCAGCTCCTCGAAGTCGGTCAGGATAGAGAGGGGCAGTTTGGCGGACCAGGCGTATCGGCGCAGTTGGTAGGCCGGGTTCGGGTCGCCCTTGAGATCGACAGAAGGCTTCTTGGCCTCCAGGAAGAATTTGCGGGTCCCGCCGATACGGAAGCTGTAGTCGGGGGCCTTGGTAGACCCGCCTACTTTTACCACGTCCTCGTGGAACACATCTTTGTATGCCTCGGCGTTGGCCTGTTCGTTATGAATGTCCCAGCCCAGCGCCTTGAAGAAGGGGTCGATGAACTCCAGGCGCACCTGGGTTTCGTTGTAATGACCAGAACGGTAGGCGTCAAGGTTGCGGTCAAACCGTTCGGTCAGGTTAAGGACTGCTTGCGGGGCGGACATGGCGTCTGACGACAGTTGACGATTCGAAGGTGTTCACTCGGCAAGGTTACGTTATTCCCACCAGTGATTCAATAAAAACACGAAGGTGCGTACTGCCTGCACTCCTGCCGGATAGTCTTTGTCTTCCTGTTATCCTGGCGGTTCGCTCTTCAGTCGTCAATCGACAATCGTCAATCGACAATTAGCTCCCCCCAACATCTAGTACCCCTCAGCTTCGCCTCCCCCCCATCCTGAAAAGTCATTCCCTTCGCCCTGCTCGCCGGGTAACTTTTCCCTTCAGAAGATACGCGTCTGTGGCCGTTTACTATGACCATTGAGAAGAATACTTCCACCATTAATCGAGTGAGCTTCCGCACCCTGGGATGCAAGCTCAATCAGGCCGAGACCGACGCCATTGCCGCCCTGTTCCGCCAGCGGGGCTGGCAGGTTGTGCCTTTTCGACAGGCGGCGGACCTGACCTTCATCAACACCTGCACGGTCACCAGTGAGGCCGACGCCAAGAGCCGCCAGGCCATCAGGCAGGCCATCCGCCAGGCGGTGCAGGCCTCGCCGCGGGGACTGGTGGCGGCGGTAGGGTGTTACGCCCAGGTCAAGCCGGAGGAGGTTGCCGCCCTGGAAGGGGTGGACCTGGTGCTCGGTACCCGGGAGAAGTACCGGATCCTCGACCTGCTGGATTTGCTGGAAGGGGGCAAGCTGGACAGGCCCCTGGTGCGGGTGGGGGATATTGGAGAAGTAGAGACCTACGATGAAGCCCCCTTTATATCATCCACTACTCCGTCTGGTCCCGACGTTTTGTCGGGGACAGGCCGCGCCCGGGCCTTCCTGAAGGTCCAGGAGGGGTGTGACTACAACTGCAGCTACTGCATCATTCCCACAGCGCGTGGGCTGGGCCGCAGCCGCCCTCTGGACGATTGCCTGAAAGAAGCCCGCCGCCTGGTGGCCGAAGGCTACCGGGAGATCGTCCTCACAGGGGTGAATATCGGCACCTGGGAGGCCGATGACCTGCGCTTCCACGACCTGCTGGCGGTGGTGAGCAGGGTGGAGGGGCTGCGGCGCGTCCGAGTGAGCTCCATCGAGCCGAACCTGATCACCGACGAGCTTATCCGGCTAGCGGCCGAGCGGGAGAACATCGCCCCCCACTTCCACGTGCCCCTCCAGCACGCCTCCGACCGGGTGCTGAAGGCCATGCGCCGCCGGTACAGCATTGCCGATTACCGGAAGGTGATAGAGCGTATTGCGGCGGCCATCCCCGACGCGGCCATCGGTGCCGATGTCATGGTGGGTTTCCCCGGCGAAACGGAGGACGATTTCCGGCAGCTGGTTGAGGCGTTGACCGAGCTGCCGCTGACCTACCATCACGTTTTTCGCTATTCGGAACGTGAGGGCACCGTGGCATCCCGGATAACAGCTGCCGTGGACCCGGCGGTGCGTAAGGAGCGCAGTTGTGTCCTCCGGGAAATCAGCCGGAAGCGGCGGCTGGAGGTGGCCCGGCGCTCTATTGGCCAGACCAGGCTTGTCCATTTCGAGCATCCCAACGGTGACGGCCATTGGGAAGGCCTCACCGACAATTACCTGCGGGTGAGGGTGCCCATCACCGCGCCCCTGGACGATCCTTTCCAGCCGGTGAGGTTGACCCGGTACAACGATTCCACCCTCTTTGGCAGGCTGTCCCAACCTGTCCGGATCTCTACGGGAGCGTCGTGAAAGGACTCATCGGCGTCGCAGGGAACATCGGGGTAGGGAAAACCACCTTCACCGACATCCTCGCCGACCGCTTCGGCTGGAAACCGTTCTATGAGTCAGTTATCAACAATCCCTATCTGTCCGACTTTTACCAGGACATGGGCCGGTGGAGCTTCCAACTGCAGATTTACTTCCTGCATCACCGCTTCCGCACGCATGTGGAGATGTCGGAATACGAAGGCGGGGCGGTCCAGGATCGCACTATCTACGAAGACGTGGAAATTTTCGCGCGGAACCTTTATGAAATGGGGCACATGTCAAAGCGGGACTGGGAGAACTACCACAGTCTTTTCGACATCATGACCGCTTTTCTGCAGAAGCCCGACCTGATTATTTACCTGCGGGCCTCAACCGACAGCCTCCTTTCCCGCATCCAGAGCCGCGACCGTAAATTCGAACGCTACATTGCCCCGGAATACCTGCACCGCCTTAACATTTGCTACGGGCGGTGGATCGAGCGGATCAGGGGAACAGAGCCGGTGCTGGTGGTGGACACCGATGGGTTCAATTTCTTTCGGGATAGCGACCGGCTGGAGGAGGTCATCACCGAGGTCCGCCAGCGGCTGCCGGAAGGGGTAATCAAAAACGAAGTGCGGTAGGTCGTATCTCCATCTGTGTAAATTCAAGTAATAAGAAGGGCCACAACGGCGTATGAAGCAACTGGCCATATTCGTTTCCGGCCACGGGTCCAATTTTCGGGCAATCCACGGCGCTACTGAATCGGGCGAAATCGTGGGGCGGGTAGCCCTGGTGGTGACCGATAAACCCCAGTGCCCGGCAGCAGACTACGCTCGGGACAACGGCATCGAGGTGGTGCCCTACCCGGCCCCGGACCTGGAACCCCGCGCGCTTTTGCAAACCCTCAAGCAGGCCGACATCGACTTCATCATCCTAGCCGGCTATCTGAAACTGGTCCCATCCGAGGTGGTGCGGGCCTATCCCCGGGCCATGCTGAACATCCATCCGGCCCTGCTCCCGGCCTTCGGCGGGAAGGGGTACTACGGCCGCCGGGTGCACGAGGCCGTTATCGCGTCGGGGGCCAAAGTGTCCGGGGTGTCGGTGCACTTCGTGGACGAGGAGTACGACCACGGCCCCATCGTGGCGCAGGTGGTGGTGCCGGTGCAGCCCGACGATACACCCGACGCGCTGGCCAAGCGGGTGCTGCAGCAGGAGCACAGGCTGTATTCCAAAGTCGTGGCAGCCCTGTGCCGGGGGGAGGTCCGCTGGCGGGAGGACGGGGTGCCGTATGTGGAGCACCCAATTATGCTGCAAGACATAACAAAATTATAGGACGGCTTTGAAACGCGCCTTCATCAGTGTCTGGGACAAATCGGGTCTGGAGGAGCTGGCCCGGTTCCTGCATGACCATGATTTCTCCATTATCTCCACCGGAGGCACCGCCGATAAGATCGAGGCCCGGGGCATCCCGGTGACCAGGGTGGAGGAGATCACCGGCCAGTCGGCCCTTATGGACGGCCGCCTGAAGACGGCGGACCTCCGCATCTTCGGTCCCATTCTGGCTGACCGGGACAAGCTGGCACACATGCAGGACCTGGAACATCTGGAGCAGAAGCCCATTGACCTGGTGATGGTGAATCTCTACCCCTTCGGGGAAATGCTGCGCCGGGGGCTATCCAGGGAAGAGATGTTGGAATACATTGACATCGGTGGGCCCAGCCTGCTGCGGGCGGCGGCCAAGAACTTCCGCCACGTTGTGGTCCTGTGCCGGCCGGAGCAGTATCCCGCTTTCCAGCAGCTCTACGAGGAGCACGGGGGCGACATACCCCTGGCCCAGCGCCAGGCGCTGGCAGCCGAGGTCTTCCGGCACACCGCCGCCTACGACGGGGTGATCGGGGAGTTTTTCGCTCCTGCCCTGGAAGGCCAACTCCCGAGTATCAATATACAGGCGGAGCTCCATCAATCGCTGCGCTATGGCGAGAATCCCCACCAGCAGGCCGGCTTTTACCTGAGCCCGGGACAGGACCCGCCCTGGAAGCAGCTGCACGGGAAGGAGCTCTCCTTTAATAACTACGCCGACCTGGAGACGGCCAGTCGCATTATGTCCGGATTTGACCAGCCAGCGGTGGTTATCGTCAAGCACGCCAATCCCTGCGGCTTCGGTGTAGGTGAGACGCCGGACCAGGCCTACCGGCGGGCACTGTCCACTGACCCGGTGAGCAGCTTCGGGGGTATTGTAGGACTGAACCGCCCGGTGGATGAGGCAACGGCCCATGCCCTGGCTGATATCTTTCTGGAGTGTATCATCGCCCCGGACTTTGCCCCTGAGGCCCTGGCCCGGCTGAGCAGAAAGAAGAACCTGCGCCTGCTGGAAATCGTCGATGAGGAGCAACCAGTGCCTGCCCGGGAGGTGCGGACAGTGGCGGGCGGCTACCTGGTCCAGGATAGGGACAGCTTCCAGGGTGAAGAAGGCTGGGAGGTGGTTACCGGGCGGAAACCTTCCGCGGATGAAATGCAGGCCATGCGTCTGGGCTGGAAATTGGTTAGATTTGTGAAGTCAAATGCCATTGTTTTTGCCAGCTTTGAGCAGCTCCTGGGTGTCGGTGCCGGCCAGATGTCGCGGGTGGATGCGGTGATTTTAGCCGGCATGAAGGCTGCGAAGGCAAATCTGGAGCTTGATGGTGCTGCCATGGCTTCGGACGCCTTCTTCCCCTTTCCCGACGGGGTTGAGGAGGCAGCGCGGCTGGGGATATCGGCGGTAATCCAACCTGGCGGAAGTATTCGGGATGAGGAAGTGGTGGCCGCAGCCGATGAGCATAACATGGCAATGGTTTTTACCCATACCCGACATTTTCGACATTAAATAAGGAAAGTGCATTTATGGCAGAAGGCCGCAAATCCAGGCTAAGCTACTCCGGCTTGTTTTCGAAGGACATTGCCATTGATCTGGGCACCGCCAACACCCTTATCTGGGTGAAAGGGCGGGGGATCATGATTAACGAGCCCTCCATTGTGGCCAGGGCAGTGAACGGCGACAGGATCATCGCCGTAGGGAGCGAGGCCCATGAGATGCTCGGCAAGACCCACCATGATCTCGAGACCATCCGGCCGCTGAAGGACGGGGTCATCGCCGACTTCCAGATGGCCGATGAAATGATCCAGGGCTTTATTCGCAAGATGCACTTGAGCCGGCTTGCCCGTCCCCGGATGGTGATCTGTATTCCATCGGGTGTCACCCCTGTAGAACAGCGCGCCGTACGGGAGTCGGCGGAACGGGCAAATGCCCGGGAAGTACACCTTATTGAGGAGCCAGTGGCGGCGGCTATCGGCATTGGCCTGGATATTTCCAAACCGGTAGGTAACATAATAGTGGATGTAGGTGGCGGCACCACGGAGATCGCGGTTATCGCCCTCAATGGGGTCGTCACCATGGAAGCCATTCGGATAGCCGGTGACGAGATGGACGCCAGCATTGTTGAATGGTTCCACAACGAACATAAACTGGAAATCGGCTACCGTACAGCCGAGAAAATCAAGTGCGGTGTGGGCGCTGGCATAGCTAACGGCAAATCCAAGGTCATGATCAAGGGTCGGGACCTGGTTACCGGGATTCCCAAGATCATCACCGTCCCGCCTGACGAGATCCGTAAGGCCCTTTCCGACACCTTGTTTCAGATTATCGGTGCCATCAAACGGGCCCTGGAACGCACACCTCCCGAACTGAGTTCCGATATTCTGGACCAGGGCATTGTCCTCACCGGCGGCGGGGCGCTGCTCAAGGGACTGGACGAAATCATCCGGGAAGAAACCAACCTGCCGGTTCACGTGGCGGAGGAGCCCATCACCAGCGTCGTTATTGGGACCGGGATGGTGCTGGAGAACATCAAGGCCTACTCAGCCGTGCTGTTCTAATCTGGCCCCGGGGGATACGTGCGGAACTTATTCGAGCTCCTTTACTACCTCCGGGACCTACTCCTTCTTCTCCTGGCTGTCCTGGTGTCCATCATGCTGCTATTCACCGGCGAATCCCGCCAATCTTTCGCCCTGCAGAAGCTGTTTACCGGCATCATTGGCGCTGTGCCGCAACCCAACCTCAGTATAGGAATATCGGATATCTTCAGCTACAGGGAGGAAAACCAGATCCTGCGCCAGCGAGTCATGCAGTACGCGCTGCTCAACGCAGAGTTGGCCGAAGCAGCCAGGGAAAATGAACGTCTCCGCAGCATGCTTCAGTTCACGAAAGAATCGCCCTATCAGCTCCAGGTGGCTGAGGTGATCAGTCGCGGTGCATCGAGTATCCTTAGCACCGTAACCCTGAACGTGGGTACCAAGCACGGAGTGGAACCTAATTTTCCCGTGTTGGCCCTGGATGGCCTGTTGGGTAAGACTATGACCGTAGCGTCCAGCGCTTCCGTCGTTCAGCTCATCACCGACCGGAACTTTCGCCTGTCCGTGAAGGTGGGAAGCGAGGGTGTCCGAGGTATATTAATTCCCCTGTATGGTCCCTTCGCCGAGGTGACCGGCATTCCCCACAACAGTGGCATAAGGCCCGGCGACCGGGTCCTGACATCCGGCTTCTCGGACATCTATCCCAAGAACTTGCCTGTGGCGTTGGTGGATGAGGTGGTGGAAGCGCCGGGGGAGAATTTCAGCCGTGTCAAAGTACGTTTCCCGGCTGAGCCGTCGGAGGTCGAACACGTGTTTGTTATGGTTGGTCATGGTCCCGGTGCTTAAGATCATTCCGGTGTTTGTAGGCGTAATGCTCGCGCAGCTATATCTGGCTGAGTTGCTGGCGTTGGGGGATATCCGGCCTGATTTTATTCTCGTGTTTCTGGTCTTTCTCTCGGCCCGTTACGGACGGATAACGGGTATTCTGTTGGGATTCAGCGCCGGTCTGCTGCAGGACCTGACCGGGTCCCTCAGCGTGCTGGGTGCCAGTGCATTAGCCAAATCCGTCGTAGGCTATACCGTGGGTACGCTCAATGGTACCATGACGGTTTGGACTCCTCGGATCGTAAATCTGTATATCTACGGAACCCTCCTGGGACATGCCGTTATCTACCAGACCGTCATGATGCAGGGCCTGCAGGCTTCACCGGGCCTGCTCGCGAATCACATCCTGCTGGAGGTCTTGTTGTCCAGCGTAATCGTCACCGGGATGCGCTACCTGCTTCCCTTAATGCCGAGTAGAGCATGAATCAGCAGCTGTCGGCTCTCCTTATCAGGCGGCGCAACTTCATTGCCGCTATTATTATCCTGCCACTTGGCGTCGTAGGTCTGCGATTTTTCCAGTTTCAGGTTCTCCACCACGACCGATACGTCGCCTATGCTGAAGATAACAGCATTCGGGAGGTGCGTCTGCCCGCTCCCAGGGGGATGATGTTTGATCGCAACGGCGATTTTTTGGTGACAAACCGTCCCCAATATAGCCTCTCAGTTATACCGGCTGAGGTGCGTCATTCCCTGGCGGAACTGGAGGAGCTGGATAGGTATCTAGAGATCACAGAGGAAGACATCCACCGGATCATAGAGGAGGCCGATGAACCCTACCAGCGGTTCCAGCCTGTTACCCTTTATGATAATGTCAGCTTCCCCCAAAGGTCTTATCTTGAGGAGCATCGCCTGGAGTTCCCCGGTATCTTCTTTGTAGATCGGGCTATCAGGCACTACCCGTCCCGAGCGCGCGCCACCCATCTCATTGGCTATCTCCGCAGTGTCTCAACCGACGACTATGAGCGATATCGCAATCAGGGTTACCATCTTGGTGATGTGGTAGGCTCCGCCGGGTTGGAGAAACATTACGAGCAGATTCTCCGTGGGGAAGACGGGTATAGCTACCATTTGGTGGACAACCTGCTGCGGGATCTGGGCGAGGTAACCGAAAAGCCGGCCGTGCGCCCAGTCCCGGGCCAGGATATGCACCTGGCGCTGGATATTGATCTGCAGGCTCTGGGTGAGATGATTATGGAGGGCAGACGCGGCGCGTTGATTACCATGGAGCCCAATACCGGCGAGGTTCTCACTTACGTGAGTGCCCCGGATTATGTCCTGGCTCCCTTCACCGGTCCTATACCGATTCCTCTTTGGGAGCAGTGGCGTGATCACCCGGATAAAATCTTGCTGGACCGCGCCAAAAACGGCCTCTATCCGCCGGGTTCCATCTTCAAACTTGTAGCGGTAGCAGCTGCCCTCGCCGGTGGCCAGGTGGACCCGGAAGCAACAGTGGAGTGCAACGGCATCTACCAGTTCGGCAATCGCCTTTTCCACTGCAACATCTGGCCCGGCCACGGCCACGTTAACATGGAAGATGCGGTCAAGGTATCCTGCAACATCTACTTCTATAAGCTCATTCAGTGGATCGGCTTCGATGCCTGGGCGGAGATGGCCCGCGAGTTTGGTTTCGGCAGCCCTACAGGGGTGGAGTTACCCCAGGAGTCGGTGGGCCTGGTGCCTACGCCGGAGTATATGGACCGGAAGTATGCTGATGAGGGCTGGACCGCCGGGCACCTCCTGAACCTGGTCCTGGGCCAAGGTGATATACTGGTAACACCCCTCCAGATCACACGGATGACCGCGGCCATCGCCAACGGCGGGCGGTTGATGGTGCCAAAGCTGGTGATTTCCCCCCGCTTGAAGGAGGTCCGGGAGCGGGTCATTGATTTGCCGCCCTGGATCTGGAGTTACATACAGCAGGCCCTGTATCAAGTGATCAACGGGGAGAAGGGCACGGGCTTTCGAGCCCGGGTTGAAGGGGGGGCTATCTACGGGAAGACCGGCACAGCCCAGAATCCTCATGGTGAAGGGCATTCCTGGTTTTCCGGATTTGTTAAAACAAGGTCAGGCCGTGAACTGGTCGTGACGGTGCTGGTTGAACAAGGAGGATTGGGCTCGCGGACGGCTGCACCGCTGGCTGCTGAAATCTTCCGCCATTTCATTGAAAGATATGGTGATGTTGGGGAAGACCTGGCTCAAATCCCTTAAAGGACAGCCCAATCTGATCGTCTGGGACGCCCTTCTGCTGACACCGGTTGCCTTCATCCTGCTGATAGGTTTCATCGGGCTTTACAGCACCAGTCTCCCGGAATCTCTCATCTCCTCCAACTTCATCCGCCAGGCCGCTTGGCTGACATTCTCCGTCCTGGCGATTTGGCTGCTCCGCTGGCTTCACCCCCGTTTTTATTATGCCCAGGCCTATCGGCTTTACGCCGTGCTGATCCTCCTGCTCCTGATTACCTATCTGATGCCGGCTTTCTCAGGCGGGAAGCGGTGGCTCGCGCTGGGACCGCTGCGTCTGCAACCGGCGGAGTTCGGCAAGATTATTGTGGTGTTCGCAATCGCCCGTTACCTTACTGATTACCAGAAATACCTCGAAAAATTCCCCTACGCTTTAGTGCCGCTCGCAATTGCTGTATTGCCGGCAGCCTTGATCATCGGGCAGCCTGATCTGGGGACGGCGATCATTTACCTGGTTGTGGCTATTCCCATGATGTACTGGTCGGGTATCTCTGCCTTTTACCTCTTTGTTATCCTGGCTCCGCTTGTCAGTCTTATCACGGGCTTCAATTTCTACGCCTTCTCGGCGTGGATGCTTGTCCTGATCCTGGTCCTTTACTTTTCCAAGTGCCAACCCCGGTGGGGCACCGTCATTTTTGTTGTCAATGCCCTTTTTGGAACCCTGGCCCCGGTGCTCTGGAACAGACTCCAGCCTTATCAGCAGCGGCGAATCCTTACGTTGCTAGACGCATCGGCAGACCCACATGGTGCCGGCTACCAGATACTTCAATCCCGAACGGCTATCGGGTCCGGTGGTGTTTTCGGTAAAGGGATTGGCGAGGGTACCCAGACCCACCTGAGGTTCCTCCCGGTAAGCGATACCGACTTCATCATCGCCGTCATCGGTGAAGAGGCGGGATTTCTGGCCATCCTGGTAATTCTGATTCTGTTCAGCTGGCTGCTCCTGCGGATGTTGGATCGGGCCTCTACGACCCAGTACCGATTCGCCAGTTTGACAATATTAGGGTTCGTCACCATCTTCCTGGTTCATGTGTTTGTGAATATGGGCATGGCCACGGGACTTATGCCGGTTACCGGGTTGCCGCTGCCGTTCATGAGCTACGGGGGTTCTTTCCTGTTTACATGCCTCCTACTGGTGGGTGTAACTCATTATCTGCTTGCTGGTGAGCCCTGATCGTGGGGCACCACCTCGGCTATTAGAGGGCATTCGCTGAACGGGTCAGAAGAGCTGTGGCGGGGAGGGTTGTTATGCGTCATTGCCGTTCCGACGCTAAAGTATTAAATTTTAGTAATCCATTTGGGGTTTTTATCGTCCAATAGATACCGGAGGTTTGATGAAGCACCGGCTGGTACCAGGTATAGTCTCATCCCTAGCGCTGATTTTGTTGTTCCCAACTGTTATCGTCCCCAGGGCGGTGGCTGTTTTTGAAGGTTCGTCGCTGGGACCTCATGCGAAGTATGAGCAAACCAAACAACAGCCCACGCAGCGCACCCCTACCTCTTCATCAAGTATAAGCCAGGAAATCAGGCGGATTAACAGCCGCATTGCAGTGCTGAAAAGAAATAGCGACAGCCTGCGGGCCAGGGTGATTACGCTTGAAAGAAACCTTCGAAACGTAACTGGGGTTGTGCCTGAACTCAGGGCATCGCTGGAGTCGGCCGTAAAGGCCAAGGCCGCCATGGACAGCTCAGAGCTGACCCTGGTCAATCAATTGAGTCTGATCATGAACAAAATCAGGTTGCTGGAGGACAAGGCGGCCTATATTGACAGTACGAATTTTGAGATCCTGTCCCAGCTGGTGTTGCTTGAGAACAAGATTGTTTCCCTGACCGGCAGTTTCAACGATATCATGGCCGCCCGGGAGGCGGAATCTTCACCACCTTCAACTGCGTTAACGGATGAGGAGTTCAGGCGCCGGTACATTCAGGCCCTCACGGCCTACCAGAATGGCCAGTATCGTGAGGCAGAGGACAGGTTTGCTGAATTAGTGAGCGGCGGGTCGCAGCACGAATTGGCGGATAATTCCCAGTACTGGCTGGCGGAGTGCTTTTACGCGTCGAAAAATTTCAAGCGGGCGATTGCCGAATTTGAACGCGTATTCAACTACCCGGCCTCAGACAAAGGGGACGATGCCCGGTATAAAATCGCGCTCAGTTATTGGAACGTGGGCAGTCATGATCGGGCACGGATAGAGTTCCGGAAACTGCTGGATGAATATCCCGACACCGATCTCGGTAACAAGGCACGCCGGTTTCTCCAATCTCGGTGACAAGGCACGCCGGTTTACATATCCGAATGGATCCCTTTGGAAGAAGTCCTTATTAACCTCAACTCAGTCAGCTAGCGGGCGGCTATCCATGGCATTAAAGGTTTACTACTTATCCTCTGAAATCGTACCCTTCTCGGAAACTTATTCCCTGGCACAGTTTTCAAAACGCATCTGCTCGGTTTTTCAAGAGCGGGATTTCGATATCCGTCTCATTCAGCCCAAATACGGCTATATCAGCGAGCGGAAGTTCATTCTGCGGGAAGTCATCCGTCTGCGGGAAATGCCCATCACTTTCGCGGGCGAGGAACGGATAGGCAGTGTCAAGTCGGCCTTCATTCCCAATACCAAGGTACAGGTCTACTTCATGGAGGACAGGCAATTCTTCAAGCCGGTTACCAACCTGCTGTATAAGGCTCGCAACGGGCGGATGCTGAAAGATAACCCTGAGCGCTACGCCTATTTCGCCCGGGTGGCCCTTGAAAATCTTACCCATCTCTTCTGGAAACCTGATATCATTATCTGCAATGACTGGCAGATGAGCTTTGTACCGGCCCTGTACCAGCTGCAGTATGCCGCCCAGGATTTCTATAAGGGTATCAAAACCGTCTTCCTGTTTCATTCGGCCAACGAGAACGCCTTTTTCACCCAGCGCGCGTATAACACCATCGATATTGCTCCCGCGTCCGATGAGCGGCTGCCCAAAGCCGGTAACGGGCTGAATAACCTGGAGCTGGCACTTAACTTTGCCGACCAGGTGATCTCCGTTCACTCGCCGGAAGGGTGTCTGGATGCGGACCTGGAAAAGGAGTCTGGATTCGCCCGCCTGCTGAAGTCCTGTCAAGGGTTAGAGCGGCTGGAAATACCTGAGGATACTGATGAGGCCTGGGTCCAGGCCGCCAATCGCTTCGAGCAGATTCTACGGAACCTTTGACCGCCCCGTCCCGTTCGTAACAGGATATGATCAGGCGTTCGTTATCCCCTATCCGATGGGCCTGGCTTATCCCTGTGGCCTCGGCGGCGGGACTGTTGCTGATCCTGAACCGCTGTGAACAGAACCCGATCATCGCGGACCTTCCAGGGAGCGGAGGGGTGCTCGAAGGTACCACCATCAGTACGATGCTGGACACGGTCTTTGTTCGCACGCCCAGCCACGGCGGCAGCCTTACCCTGTATGCTGGCTTCACCCAGGACCCCTTCCGAGAGTCGGGCATTCTTATGCGGTTTGCCGGCATAGATAGCTCCGACTTGACGAACGCTCTTGAAGGGCGTATCATTCTTTTTCGTCGGCTCTTCGGTGATGCGTTGCCTGATCCAACTCAGAGCTTTGCACTTAAGGCCGTTGATACTCTGGATACAATATGGTCTGAATCGGATACCGGCCTCACCGTAGCGAGTTTTTCCCACCTGGAGCCCATTGATGTGGGCTTTATGGTCGAAGATTCAATCCTGGCCTACGATGGCAACACATCTACTTCCATGAGCCGTGTGCACATGGAACATCTCATCTTCGAGGTAGATACCCTATTTCTCCGTGGATGGCATGCCGGAGAGAAAGCGAGCAACGGCTTTCTACTGCAGCTGGTGGGCGAAGGGGGACTTTTTAGTTTCCATTCCCGCCAGGCCATTTTTACGCCCTACCTCGCTGTGGACATCCACGATACCACCTCATCGGGTGAGGATACTATTCGCACTACCTTCCTAAAGGCTACCGAAGACCTCAGCATTTTCCGCTCCGATGCCTCCACGGCGCCCAGCAATGGAGATGGGAAGCTCCTTCACGTGAACCACAGCGAAGGGTTCCGCAGCCACCTTGGCTCCATTGGTGTCGATTCTACCAGCATGGTCGCCAGTGCTCGTCTAATCCTTCATGTAGAGTCCGCCGCCTCCCGGGTATCCGCTGGACAGGTAGCTCTTCGGATTCTGCAGCGTGGCACACCCTGGGGCCAGGAGGACTCCACGGTGGCCTATGTCGAGGCCACGTACACGGACCCGGTGGGGTCTGACAGCCTCGTCCTGTACCTGAGGGACATCGTGGCAGCCTTTGCCAACAGGCCTTCCGAAAATCACGGCCTGGACATTGTGGTCAGGCCGCGACATAACGACTTTGACCACCTCTACTTCTGGGGGCCTGACACGTCTGAAAGCCTACGGCCTCGTCTGGAAATTATCTACAGCCGCCCGTACGAGGAGGTCCCGTAATGAAGCCGCCGGGATACATCTGGGCTGCTATCCTGGTGCTGGGGCTGGTCACTCCGGCGGCAGCCCAATCAGGCCTGGAGCTGGTGGGCTTTGGAATGATACAGCCCACTCCCGACGTGGTGAGCCAGGGGATAGGTGGCATCACTACCGTTCCCGGAGGGACGCAGGAATGGCTTTACTCAACTCCGTCCACCTGGCACCAGATCCGGGCCACGCAGCTCCACGTTGCACTGGCGGCCGGAGAGACGCGCCTGGGCGACCTGGGCACCTACAACCGGGCGGGGCCGCAGAACTTTCAGTTTCTGATTCACGCCGACCGGCGCACCAGCTACGGCATCGCCATCCAGCCGGTGACCCGGGTGGATCTGGCACTGAGTGATACCACCCGCGGAGATACCCTGGGCCAGGACATCCTGAGCTATGTCCAGAACCGATCCTTTGAAGGGGGAATATCGGCGTTCAAGCTTGGCTTCTCCCGGCGGATCGGGCCGGCCGTTTCCCTGGGGGTTTCCCTGGACATCCTGTTTGGCTCCTTAACACAAGGCGACACGCTTATATTCTCGGATAAAGGCGGTCGGGACGATTTATTTGATTATATGATTGCCGAGCGAAGACTGGAGTTCAGCGGCCAGAGGTTGGCGTTGAGTCTCCTGGCCGCCGTTCCCCCGAAATCCAAAGGGTGGTTGGGGATTAAAGCCGTTTTACCGCTCACACTGAAACTGATTGAAGTTCAAAAGTATTACGGTCTGTCGAGGTCTAACCTGCTGCGACACGGTGGTGTTGGCTCGCCGGCTTCTATCGTCGTTGGCTATGGTATGGATATTGCCCTGAAGCATCGCGTGATGGCGGAGGCCGGCTTCTCACGACTGCTGAAGGCGGCATGGAACGATATGGTCTTTGGTCAGCACCTGGAGGCGACCCGTTCGCTGCGGGTGGGCTGGTCCCGAATCCCGAGCGCCGATGAGGCATGGTTCATTGGACGGCTGTATTATCGCATGGGATTTTACCGGAAGGTTTATTATCTTTCTGCCTTGAAAAATGACCCCCTGGCTGAGTTTGCCTTCTCCGTCGGTATCGGTTTTCGATCCCGGGGGTTCGGCCATCGGGTTGACCTGGCCATTCAGGTTGGGCGGCGTGACGGTCTGTTGCCCGACGTGCAATTTGAAGACTTTTATCAACTTTCCGTGGGGGTGACCACTGCGGAATTGTGGTTCATGCGACCAAATAAAAGATGGGATTAAGTATCGTGAAACCATTCAAGATCACCACAACGCGTCTGTTGGTGACCCTCGGGATTGCCGCAGCGGTCATGACGTTACAGATGTGTGTACCACCACCAGCCGGCGAGGGGGAAGAAGAGCCTGCGCTGACGAAAGAAGAGCTGGAGAGACGCGAACGAGAATGTCTCATCGCCCTGTCCAACGCCTGGGAGTATTTTAAGAACCGGGAATTTGAATCATCCGTCAGGAATTATCTCAAGATGGTGAATCTGGGCTGCGGCGAGGAAAATGCAGAAGAGGTATACGTCTACTTCGGGCGCGCCTACATCGAGCTGGGCAACCTGGACAGCGCCATCTGGGCGTTTAAACAGGGGCTGAGATATCTTCCTGAAGACAAGAATCTTCTTGAGAATATCGCTTACGCCCTGAGACGCCAGGGTAATATCGACGAGCAGATCTACTACTATGAGCGCTACCTGGAAGTGGATCCGACTAACGTGGAGATTTTCGCCACGTTAACCGACCTGCTCAGACAGACGGAACGATACGATGACCTGGTCATTACCCTGCAACGCTGGCTTGAGGTTGAGCCTAATAACCCTCGAGTTCAAACTGATATCATTGACGCCTACGAAGCGGCTGGCAAGGATCCTTTGACCTTCATACGCCAGCGTTGGGAGGATAACCCATCGAATGCCCAGTGGGGGATTGATTACGCCGCTAAGCTGGTGGAAAACCTCGATTATGCCCTGGCATATCGTGTATTAGAGGGAGTCATTCAGCATACGCCCACCGCTAGCGGCGCCTACGAATTGCTGGCCAGTGCCGCCTTGGATGAAGGTGATATTGACCGGGCCATCTCCGCATTGGAGCGCCTGTTTGGACTGGACCGCACCGATGAGAAGCCGGCCCTGGAGTTAGCCAGAGCATGTCTGAGGAAAGGGGAGTTCCCCCGGGCGCTGGAATGGGCAGAAACGGCTCTGAAGGTCTCCACCAATGGGGGAGAAGCCCTCTACGCCCGGGCGGAGATTTATTATACCGCCGCAGACGACTGCGTGGGCGGCCATGAGAGCGGAGCACCGAATTTCCAGGATAAGCTGGTTTTCCAGATGGCTTTTGAGGACTATCGCAGCGCGGTGAATAAAGGCTACCGCCGGGCACGTACTCGATCTGATTTCCTGGAAAAAAACCTGATCCCTTCTAAAGGTGACTGGTTCCTGCAGCCGGCGGACCTCCGGGTGTTTAAGCCTGAAGGGGATTGTTACAACTGGATCACGCGTACCGTCAGAAGACCATAGTTCCACCGGTCGCTGCGGGCGTGAACCACCCCTGTACCCTTCATAGATGGCCGGGAGTTCTGCGAGCTGATCTTCCTTTCATGGGGGGCACCCTTAGCATCGATATAAAGCATTGATCCCGTGATTGCAGACAGTGTCCGAAACCAGGATCCCGATCTGTTTGCCGCCCTGGAAGGCGAACTGGATCGGCAGCGGAATACGCTGGAGCTTATCGCGTCGGAGAATTTCACCAGCCGGGCGGTATTGGAAGCGGCCGGGACGGTGTTGACGAACAAGTACGCGGAAGGCTACCCCGGCAAGCGCTATTACGGGGGCTGCGAGTATATGGACCAGGCGGAAGAGCTGGCCAGACAGCGGGTCCGGGAGCTCTTCCACTGTGAGTACGCTAACGTGCAGCCCCATTCGGGCAGCCAGGCCAACATGGGAGTGTACTTCACTGTCCTGGAGCCGGGTGACACCATGATGGGACTTGATCTGGCCCATGGCGGCCACCTGACCCACGGCAGCCCGGTGAATTTTTCAGGCAAGCTATACAACGTGGTATCCTACGGCGTAGCCCGGGAGACAGGGCGAGTGGACTTCACTGAAGTTCGGCGTCAGGCCCGCGAGCACCGACCGAAGCTGATTGTCTGCGGTGGAAGCGCCTACCCCAGATTTATCGAGTTCGAACAGTTCCGGGAGGTGGCCGACGAGGTCGGCGCCCTGGTGATGGCTGACATCGCCCACCCGGCGGGCCTGGTGGCTACCGGGTATCACCCTTCACCCTGGCCTTTCAGTGATTTCGTTACTTCCACCACACACAAGACCCTGCGAGGTCCCCGGGGCGGCCTGATCCTCATGGAGAAGGACAAGGAGAACCCCTGGGGTGTGGTGGCGCCCAAGAGCGGGAGGGTGAAACGGATCGGTGAACTACTTGACGGTACCATCATGCCGGGGATTCAGGGAGGACCACTCATGCACATCATCGCCGCCAAGGCGGTGGCCTTCGGTGAGGCCCTGAAACCGGGGTTCAATGAATATTGTGGACAAATCGTACGCAATGCAGTGCAGCTGGCCGAGAGCTTCCTGGAGTTGGGCTACCAGCTGGTTTCGGGTGGTACGGATACCCATCTCATCCTGGTGGATTTGAGTGATCGGGAACTATCGGGAAAAGCCGCTGAGAACGCCCTGGAAGTAGCCGGCTTGACGGTGAACAAGAACATGGTTCCCTTCGATCAGCGCAGTCCCCTGGTTACCAGCGGCATCCGTATCGGGACCCCGGCGGTGACTACCCGCGGCATGCGCGAGGATGAAATGCGCCTGATTGCGGAGCTCATCGATCGGGTACTCCGCGATCCGGAGGATGAGGCCACCCTCCAGGCTGTAAGGAACCAAGTGGTGGAGCTGTGCCGACGGTTTCCGCTGTACCAGGCTTGAGGTTATGAACTGTCCCTACTGTAAGTCGGTGGAGAACAAGGTGGTAGACAGCCGGACCGTCAGTCGCGACGGTTCCATCCGCCGCCGCAGGGAGTGCCTTGATTGCCATAGCCGGTTCACCACCTATGAATACGTGGTTAAGCACCCCCTGCTGGTGATCAAAAAGGACGGCAAGCGGGTTGAATACGATCGCCAGCGCATTGAGCGGAGCATCCGCATCGCCTGCAACAAACGGCCCGTATCCGCTGAGCAGATCATGAGTGCCGCCGCCCGGGTTCACAAGGAGATCGAGGACCTGGGCCAGGCAGAAATAGCATCGGCCCAGATAGGAGACCTGGTCATGGAAACCCTGAAAGAGCTGGACAAGGTAGCCTACATTCGGTTTGCCTCGGTCTATCGAGCCTTCCAGGATATCGGGGAATTCCAGACCGAGATCGAGCAGCTCCGGGATTAAATGTCTGCAAAGTGGCACAACCTGGAACAAAACCCTAAAGAATGCATTTTGCATACCGATGAGGATAATGTATGAGTTTGTCCAAAGACCTGCTGGATATCCTCGTGTGTCCCAAGTGCAAGGGTCAGCTGGACTACCGTGACGACGAGGAGCGGCTCATCTGCGCCACTTGCCGGCTGGCATATCCAGTGGAGAACGATGTCCCCATCATGCTTATTGATCAAGCTCACACCTTGGATGAGCAAGATCGCAGTTGACTTGACAAAGCAAAAGAGTTGCCCGTATATTGACCTCGTAATATGGAGGATCGTACTCAGCGTCGTTTCGATAACAGCTTGTTGAAGAGGCGGCCGCCAGCGGTCGCGATACTTGTGAAGTTGAATCCCTGTTTTGTCCCGGCCCTGCCAGACAAAAAAAGGGTAGTATATAAGTGTTAAGCCTGAGAGGAATCTGACTTAATGAAACGACTGACTCGGATCCTTACTGCCGTCCTACTTCTTTGCGGGGTCGTTCAGGCCCAGAGCACGGCCTCAGCCATCTTCCTGCTCATTGCTCCTGGCGCTGCCGCGGGGGGTGCCGGGGAAGCACAGGTAGCCGCCGCGACCGATGCTTACGCCAGTTACTGGAATCCCGCCGCCCTGGCCTTTTTACCCCGGAGAGAAGTAGTCTATCAACGCGCCGACTGGCTGAAAAACCTGGCCAATGATATGGTTTATAACTTCCTTGGGTTCCGTTATAACGTGCCCGGGATCGGTACTTTTGGCGGCCACGTGATCTACCTGGACCTGGGCACACAGATGCGTACGGGTGAGCAAGGGGAGCCGCTGGGAGAATTCAACAGCAGCATGGCTGCCGCTACGGTCAGCTTCGGCACGAAGATGTCGCCGCTCTCATCGGTGGGCTTCAATGTGAAACTCATCCACCAGAACCTGTCTGCAATCGGTGCCGGCGCCGAAGAGGGAAAGGGCGTGTCCACCGACTTTGCCTTTGATATCGCCTACTACCGACGGCAATTTCTATTTTCCCGCCTGGACCTGGGCCTGGCTATCAGCAATATCGGTCCCAAGATCGCCTTCATCGATGATGAGCAGGCCGACCCGCCGCCCACTAACATGAAGTTGGGAATAAAATGGCGCCTGATAGAGACCAGGTACAACCGGTTGTCTCTTCTGTATGATATGAATAAGCTGCTGGTAGCCAGCTACCCCAGCATCGACTATGACGGCAATCACGAGATCGGTGGATTTGATGCTGATGGCAATCGATCCAGCGGGGGCGAATATAGTAAGAACGGTAGGTGGGAGCAGACCCACACCGATCCCTGGTACCTGGCGCTGTTCACATCCTGGTTTGACGACTGGCGCTTTGGTGGTGATGTCGACCGGAGCGGTGACGGAATCATCGACTCGACGGAGGTAGGCAACCGGAACGAAGCCACGATCATGGATGAGCTGGATACCATCACCCATAATATCGGGATCGAATATTGGTACTCGACCTATTTCGCCATCCGGGCCGGGTTCATCTATGACAAGCTGGGCAAGATCTGGAATCCGACGTTCGGAGCGGGGATTCACTATGGCCCCTACGGGTTTGACTTCGGCTATATTTACGGGGACGAAGGGCATCCATTGACCAACACCATGCGCTTCTCTCTGAACATAGGCTTTTAACCGCCCTCGATGACTTCCAGGAAAATCCCGCCCCGCCGTCGGCGGGGTGGGATTTTTTCTATCCGGCCCTGGCGGACCCTGCCCGGCTGGGCCCCGCCCGTATGGGCCTTGTTCCTGTGCCTGACGCTGTATGGCCAAACAATGCCCCGTTTAATCCTGCCTGGCCGGGGGGCAAGAGCCCCGGCAGCCCCCACCGGGTCAACAATGGACCTTACCGTCCTGGCCCTGCGGGTGGCCTTCAAGCCTGACAATGACCTTTCCACTACTGGAAATGGCACATTTCTCATGGACATCGATTCATTGAGCGTTGGTTCGGTGCAATGTGATGGCTTCCTGGTGGACCCGCCGCCGCATGACATGCCCTACTTCGACGCCCAGTTGGAAGCCATGGCCAACTACTTTGAGAACGTTTCTAACGGGAAGGTCACCTTCAATCGGGACAGTTGTCGGGTTTATCCGGAGGGCAATGATCCCATTGTCCTTGAGGGCACCATGGCCAGCTACCGGTCGGTTGCCGACGAGGACTCCAGCGACGCCCTGCTGGTGGCGCTGTTTGCCGAGAGTCTTCTCGCTGCCGCCGGCAGCGGGATCGGGGTCCTGGACTATGACATGGTGGTGGTCTTCCACGCCGGCCTGGGGCAGGATTTTGCCTACGACTTCCTGGACCCGACCCCTCTGGACATCCCCAGCGCAACCATCGACAGTAACATGGTCCTGGCTGCCCTGGGCACCTCCGGTATCCTCCTCCCCGACAGCACCCTCTTCGACCGGCCCGGCATCCTCCTGCCCGAGGGGCAGAACCATATCTACTACGACATCGTGGAGGACGTTTTCCCCGGTGAGACCGACTACTGCGATATGCAGATCGGCCTGACGGGGACCTTCGCCCTGCTGGTGGGCTACGCCCTGGGCTTCCCGCCCCTTTTTGATACCGAAAACGGTGTGACGAGCGTGGGCGTCTTTGGCCTCATGGATGTGGGTTCCAACAATGGTCAGGGGGTGATCCCGGCACCGCCCAGCGCCTGGACCCGCGTCTTCCTGGGTTGGGAGGTGGCCGAAGAGCTGGAAGGGGATTTTGCCCTGGCAGCACGACATCTGGACGAAGGGCAAGTAGGCCGGATCAGCCTGAGCACCAGTGAATATTTCCTGGTAGAGAACCGGCTGAACTGGGTCCCGGGCCTGCCGGGTGTGGACCTGGACAGTCTACGGTACCGCAACCGCACTCCCGATGGCTCCGGCAGCTATACATTGCCGCCCTATTTCGACTACCTGGTGGACTCGGCGGGAGTGGATACAGCCAGCGGTGTGATCACTGCCGTGCCCAACTACGACCTGGGCCTGCCCGGCAGCGGCCTGCTCATCTGGCACGTGGATGAGTCGCGCTACAGGGCTTCCATGCAGGGCATCAACGACGATCCTCAGGCCCGGGCCGTGGCCCTGGTGGAGGCCGACGGTGCCGTGGACATCGGCTTTCCTACCACGGCCATCTTTGGCGATCCCACCCAGGGCTGGCGGTGGGACCTGTGGTACGCCGGCAACGAGGACTTCTTCAGGGCCAACCCGGACCGCGAGGCCAATAACCCCCAGGGCCTGCTCAGCTTCGACAGCGACACCCGCCCCTCCACCCACCTGAACTCCGGGGCGGCAAGCGGCGTCGCCGTCTCGAAGATTGGCCCGGCGGACAGTACGCTTAATTTTACAGTGGGTGATGAAAACGTGACCCGCCTGCCGGAGGGGAGCCGGTTGCTGGGGTATAATGGGGAAAAGTGGCTCTATGCGCGTGGTGATTCCCTATATATGGCTGGGGCGGATGCCAGTGAGACGTTTGTCGCAATCCTTATTTCTACAAGTTCGCTTATTGTTAGTGAGTCGGACCCCGTAGTAGGGGATGCAAGCAGCGCCTTTTGGGTCGTGGACTCAACCCAGGCCGGGTATACGGCCCAACGATACCGGGGGAACGGATCACCTTATCCGCATCCGCCGCTCAGCGATACCATTCGCGTTGAGGCGTTATACTTCAACGATGGGCTGCTTTTCATCGGCATGCGGGATTCGGTTTTGCCCGATTCACCGGACACTACCTATATAGAATATTATCAGGTGCGCTATGAAGATGGTTTGCCGGTCATTACCAGTTGGGGCTATCTCAATGACAATGAAACGAGGAGCCCCATTATCTTAGGCCCGCCTGGAGAAGATGGCGTTGACCCCGGACCAAACCTCGCTTGGGTCCGTTCTATCCCTCCTTCCCTGGCTGATGTGGATGGTGACGGGCTGGATGAAATTGTGGCCTTCACATATAGGACTAGGACTGATATTCTCGAATTCGTGCCAACCTACAGGATGATTGCAGTGAATTCCAATGGTACGGTTCTGGATGGCTTTCCTGTGCACGGAAATGTCACCCCTAACCCCGTCCTCATCGCCAACCTCATGGACGATATCGACGATATCCGCCCCGAGCTGGTAGTAGTGGAAAGCGGCGATATCGCCATCTACAGCTACGAAGGCCGGCTCCTGGACCGCCTGGGACTCCACGCCGACCCGTCGGAACTGTTTCTCCTGCACACCGCAGATGGAAGGGTCGGACTGGCCAACGGCGACCGCATCCACTGGTTTGATCCCGATGAACAGAACCCCCAGTGGGTCACGCCCCAGGGCCGCCACTCCCGCAGCCGGTATTCCCTCAATGATGGCGAGCACCTGTTAGAGGACCAGCCCGCCATACTGGACAAGGCCCGGGTCTACAACTACCCCAACCCGGTGACCGAGGGACGCACCACCATTCGCTTTTACACCGGTCAGGCTACGCGGGCCACCATCCGCATCTATACCGTGGACGGCCTGTTGGTAACCAAGAAAGAGCTCACAGACCTCGCCACTAATGACTATAACGAATGGCGCTGGGATGTGGGGAATAACCCGTCGGGCCTGTACTATGCAGTAGTGGAGGTGAAAGGGGCTGATAAGGTGTCGGCTCTGGTAAAGATCGCCGTAGTCCGTTGATGCCTATCCAGCGATCATACGTGCCCCTTATCATCGCTCTCGGCTTGTTGGCGGGGAGTGCCCGGGGCCAGGACGAGTGGTACAACCATCCCGAGCTGGAGTGGCAGTCCTTTGAGACCGGGCACTTCCTGATCCACTTCCACCGGGGGACGGAGCGTTCGGCCCGGGAAGCGGCTGCCGTGGCCGAGAAGATTTACGGTCCGGTGACTCGCATTTACAACTTCGAGCCCCCTACCAGGACCCATCTCATCATCAAGGACGTGGACGATGTCTCCAACGGCATCGCCTATTTCTATGATAATAAGATCGAAATTTGGGCCCGACCCCTGGACTTCGACCTGCGCGGCAGCCACCGCTGGATGCAGGGCGTTATCACCCACGAGTTCGTCCACATCATCCAGCTCGCCACGGCCATGAAATTCACCCCCCGAATACCCGGCCTCTATTTTCAGGTACTCGGGTACGAAGAGGAGAAGCGCGAGGACGTGCTCTACGGCTACCCTAACGTGCTGGTGTCCTACCCTTATCCCGGCGTGAATATCCCCCCCTGGTTCGCCGAGGGGGTGGCCCAGCTCATGTACCCCGGTGCCAACTACGACTACTGGGACTCTCACCGCGACATGATCCTGCGAGACCGGGTCCTCAACGGCAGCCTCCTCAGCTTCGCCGCCATGAACAGCTTCGGCAAGCGGGGCGTCGGGAACGAGAGCGTCTACAACCAGGGCTTTGCCTTTGTCAGGTATCTCGCGAACAGGTACGGGATGGAAGTCCTGGAGGACATCTCAAGGATCATGGCGATGCCGCTGGCTGTCTCTATCAGCCGGGCGATGGAGCGTGTGACCGGCACTCCAGGGCAGCAGCTCTACCGGGAGTGGAAAGCCGAACTGGAGAACCAGTATAGCCGGGCCATGGCCAAAGTCCGTGAGCATCAGGTGACAGGTGAGATTCTAGTCAGCGAAGGATCTGCTAACCTTCACCCGGTGTGGCACCCGTCCGAGCGCAAATTCGCTTTCCTTTCCAATCGAAGGTCGGACTTTTTCGGGCAGACGGATCTCTATGTTTATGATTTTGACTCCGGGAAGTCACAGCACATTGCCGCGACGGTCCAATCGGCCCCATGCTGGTCGGCTGATGGCCGGATCCTGTATTACGCCGGTCGCAGTAAGCCGGGGAAAACGGGAGCCAAGTGGCTGGAGCTCTACGCCTATGATCTGGACCGGCGCAAAAAGAAGCAGATCACCCGCGGGGAACGGGTGACCTCCCCCATTCTTGTGGGGAAAGGAGGGACTATTGCCTACCTGACGGTCCGGGACGGGACCTCCAACATCCGGTTGATGGATCTGGCTACCGGAGAGATCACCACGCTGTCGGCATTTGAGGAGGGAGAGTATATCCACTCGCTGACATATGATCCTGAAGACAGCCTGCTTGTTTTTGACGCTACGCTTAACCACGGCCGGCAGCTGCTGCAATTGCGGCTTGCCGATGGGCAAATCGCCCCTTATCGCTTTGACGATCCCCACCTCGCAGCGCAGGCTGATATCCGTGATCCTGTCGTAACTGCCGATCCGGGACTGGTCTTTGCCACCGATGCATCGGGAATCTTCAACCTGTTCCGACTGGAAAAAAGCGGGGAACGGGGTTATGTGACCAATGTCCCGGGCGGGGCCTTTATGCCGTCGGTCAATGCTCGGGGGGAAGTGCTCTACACCATCTACCAGGGCGGTGGCTACAAGATCGCCTATCTGGAAAGCCCCGCGTATCTGGAACCGGGCCGGGTAGGGATTCCGCCTGAGATGCGGGAGTCGCCGCCCGGCTCTCCCCAGGAAGGGCCTGACATGACGCTCTCACCTCATCCTTATGAGGAAACCATGTCCCGGCTGTTTATCATGCCCCGCCTCATGCTGGATTACGGGACCATCAAGCCGGGACTGTACTTTTACGCCAATGACGTGCTGGATCGCCTGCAGATCTTTGGGGGCGCCAGTATCAACCCGCTCAAGGATACCGACTTCTTTCTGCTTTTCGAGTTCCGCAAGTTCCGTCCCACACTCTATGCTCAGATCTACGCCCTCCAGCGCCACGTGCGGCAGGACCTGAAAATCTATGACTGGTACAAAGGGTTTGACGACCTGAGATTCAACCTCCTGGAAGGGATAGTGGGACTCCGTTTTCCTTTGGGAAGGCACCGCTTCTGGGTGGAGGCAGCCCATAGCCGCTATCGAATGCGAATATACCGGGTGGTAGAAAACGCTGGGGGAGGAGGATTTGCCTTTGACTACTTTATTGGAACCAGCCTTGCCGCCCGCTGGCAGCTTTATGCCCGGCGCCCCGAGTATGGCGGGAACATGTTTCCCACCAAAGGGTATGAGGTGAAGGCGGAGTTGCGAGGTGAGAATAATGGCCTTGCGGAAGATTTCGCAATAAGCAAAAAATACAGCACCGCCGTGACGATATATGAGCCCAATAACACCCTGCGCCTAACATTAAATTTCAGGAAACATCTTGCCCTTCACCGCCAGTCCAGAATTGCCGCCACCTATGAGGCCACCTTTGGCTGGCTGTCCAACCAGGAGGTGGACGACTTCTTCTACTTCTTTGGCGGTGGGCCGCCGGGTTTGCGGGGCTATACCTACTACGACAGTACGGTGCAGGGGACTAACCTCATGGTCCATACCTTGACCTTGCGCCTGCCCGTTTTTCTTGAGCAAAATATACCCTTCTGGCCCTTAATTTTGCAGAACGCATCCGTGGGATTTGTGGCTCAACATGGTGACGGTTTTCAAGGTTCATGGCTGAGACACAGGTACAAGTCGTCGGTTGGTATGGAGCTGCGCCTGAACGGCTACAGCTTCTATGTCTTTCCCTTTGCCCTGGCCTATGAGTTCCACCGGCCCCTGGGCGATGACTTCAAAGGATACCGGCACTATGTCTCACTGCTGTTCGATTTCTGAAGGTGCATTCATGAGGATAAGTCTTGCTATAGGTATCATAATGATATGGGGAACGGCCCAGGCAGTTACTCCTGGTGCCGGACGGTTCCCGGCTCCCTTTCATCCCTTAGCATGGGGACTTTACGGCTCGGCAGCCGTTCAAAACGCCATTTCCCAGTCCCAGGATACTCTGGGTGATATTGATATAAACAGTCCCAACTACAGGTACCCCGGCAAGGCCATGATCCTATCACTGGCCGTGCCTGGAGCGGGGCAGCTCTACGTCGGACAGCCTAAAAGAACGGTCCTGTTTCTGGGGGTCGAGATCGCGGCCGGGTTGGCCTGGTATAGCTATTCGCGGCAGGGTGAGGAGGCGACCCTGGCATTCAAAGATACCGCCGATGCCTATTGGAATTTCTGGCACTGGCTGGAGACCGCCCCGTTCTACCGGACCGATCCCTGGGGGACGGGTGACGGGCAGATCTATGTCGGCCCTGGGACCAGTACTCATGGCACTCATCACCTGGAATTTTATGTCGATACCGATGATGACGGCAGTCCCGAATTCTATAATACGAGTAAGCATGCAGGGGTACTCGACCCATATATCGATGACCCCACTATAAGGGATTCGGTCGATATACTAATGACCAACGAGTACTATGAGAACATCGGCAAATACAACCAGTTCTTTTCCGGATGGGAAGATGCCGACCCTGATACGAGTAAAAATGGAATAAGAATCGAGGAGCGGACATCGGGCCTGATTGCCTTAACGCCGCACCGGTCCAAGTACCTGCATATGCGCGGAGATGCCAACCGCCTGAAGAGCGTCGCCAGCTATGCCATTTCCGCCCTCATGTTCAACCACGTCATCAGTGCCATTGACGCCATTTTCGCCACTTCCAGGTGGAACCGTGAGCATGCCAGCCGACTCAGTGGCCGCCTGTGGTTCAATCCAGCCTACTCGCGTGGCGTGAGTGGTGTACAGCTCAGTCTCACCTGGTAGGCGCTGCCCGGGTCTACCCTGTCTTAGTCATGAGACAAATTTCGTTCATACTCTTTTTTGGCCTCTTTTTAGTTCTTTTCGGCTGTGCCGGAAGGGAAGCGGCCAGCGCGGACAACATCGAGGAACGGTTTGCCCGGGGGCAGGCCCTTTTTGAGAGGGAAAAATGGGCTCGTGCGGCCGTGGATTTCAACTGGGTCGTCCTCAATAACCCTGCCGGCAGCCTGGCGACTGAGGCCCAATATTACTACGCCGAGTGTATCTACCAGCAGAAAAAATACGTGGAAGCCCAGATTGAGTTCGAGCGCCTGCTGCGGCGCTGGGCCGGCACGGAGCACCTGATGGAAGCCCGCTACCGGATTGTCCAGTGCCTGGTCTTACAGTCGCCGCGCTACTATCACGACCAGAATATCACCCTGGAGGCTATCGATGAGCTGCAGACTTTTATTGATGACTTTCCCGACAGTCCCCAGCGGGATGAGGTGGAAAAACTCATCGGTGAGCTGCGGCTTAAAATGGCGCGGAAGTATTATGAATCGGGGCGCCTCTACCTGAAGTGGCGTCGACTACCGCCTGCCCGGCTCTACTTTGACAATGTGCTGTCCCAATATTATGACACCCCCTATGCCGACGAAGCCCGGGTGGGGATTGTTGTTTCCTATCTTCTTCTGAAGGATATTGAAGGCGCCCGGGCCTATCTGGAGGAGAACAGCGACAGGTTCGCCGATAATGAACTCCAACATGAGGCGCAGCGCTACATTGACATGGCCCAGCAGGGTAAGTTCGACTGGTCCTTCTACATCCGGCTCTATAAATGACAAGGCTGGGTATCTTCGGTGGGAGCTTCGACCCACCCCACAATGCGCACGTAGAAATCGCCGCCCTGGCCATGGAGCTGATCCCGCTGGATACGCTCTACTTTGTTCCGTCATATCAGTCTCCCCTCAAATCTCACGCTCCCAGGGCACCTGCCCGACATCGCCTGGCCATGGTAACACTGCTGGCGGAGATGAGGCCGGACTGGCAGGTGCTAACCTATGAGGTGGATCAGGAGCGGGCCGTGGCCACTATTGTGACGGTGGAATACCTGAAGCGCCGCGAGCCCCAGGCCGGCTGCTACCTTATCATCGGGGGAGACCAGGCGGCGAAGTTCCATCGGTGGCGGCGGCGGGAACGGCTGGCCCAGCTGGTGCAGATTGTATGCTTCTCTCGGGAAGCCCCTCCACCCGCGGCACACATTGCCAACAAGCTAATGATGGTACCCTTTGCCAATCC
This sequence comes from uncultured bacterium, assembly GCA_964621455.1. Taxonomy (GTDB): domain Bacteria; phylum Fidelibacterota; class Marinisomatia; order SCGC-AAA003-L08; family TS1B11. The sequence continues at coordinate 33,084 of CAZULW010000002.1, read as the reverse complement.
ACTGTCCTCATCCTTTGTTCGAGAGCAGATCAGAACTGGCGCCTCCACGAATGCGATTCTTCCCCGGGCGATACAAGCGTATATCCGGGAGCACCGTCTTTACCTATGATCGTTCTCGCACTGCTGCTCCTTGCGGGAATCGGCATGATCTATCTGGGTGCCGAAGGCCTGGTTTGGGGCGGCAGCCGAGCGGCAGTACGCTTTCGTGTGCCCCCTATCGTCATTGGTCTGAGCGTGGTGGCATTCGGCACCAGCCTGCCGGAATTCACCGTAAGTCTCTATTCTGTCTTAAACAACGTGCAGGACATCGCTATCGGCAACGTGGTGGGCTCGAACATCGCCAATGTAGCCTTGATCCTCGCTGCCAGCGCGGTGATCTTTCCGATTGTGGCCAATTACGACGAGGTGCGTACGGACCTTCTGATTGTAATAGCCATCACCGCCTTTTTCATAGTACTCAGTCTTGATGGTTCCCTGGGCAGAATTGACGGCACCCTGCTGGTGATAGGGATCATCCTCTATCTCTGGCGCCTGTCCCGGATTCGTACCCTCACCCCCGAACTGGCTCCAAAAGTGCAGGGAAAGCCTCTGTTCACTTATGTGGCCGGAATCGTCGTGGGGCTGGCCGTGTTGGTATTGGGCACTATTCTTTTCACCAACGCGGCGGTGAGGCTGGCACGCACTATCGGCATATCGGAGCTGGTAATTGGTGCCACCATTGTGGCGGTAGGTACTTCTCTGCCTGAACTGGCCACGTCCCTGGTAGCAGCCTTCCGCAAACAGACCGGCATCGTGCTTGGCAATATTCTGGGGTCTAACGTATTTAATCTTATGGTTGTAATGGGTATCATCCCTATTTTCAATCCGATTATCGTGCCCGCTCAGTCCCGGTTGATTCAGATGCCAATTATGTTGGGTGTAACGCTGATCTTGCTGCCGGTGCTCAAGTATCAGCAGGGGATCAAGCGCGGGGCGGGTGTTGTCCTGCTTGGCATTTATGTTGCTTTCACAGTGTGTATGTATCACATCAACTGCTTCTAAGCAAGTTGCAGGGGTTGTGAAGGCGAGGGGACGCCCATAAATTTGCCATCATGATTGAATTACGCGACGTCACACTCACCTACCAACGGGGCCCTGGCGTTTTCGACATCAGCTTCCGGGTGGAAGTTGGAGAGATGGTCTTTCTTGTGGGACCATCGGGGGCCGGGAAGTCCACCATCCTCAAGCTGATTTACATGGACCTCATACCTCAGAGAGGCGAAGTGGAGGTCAACGGCTTCCTGACCCATCGCACCCGCCGCCGTTATATCCCGCAGCTTAGAAGGACCCTGGGGCTTGTGTTCCAGGACTTTCGCCTCCTCAGCGACCGGAACGCCTACGAAAACGTCGCGGTGCCGCTCCATATTATCGGTCTATCACGACGGGAAATCCGGGAAAGGGCCTATAGCGCCCTGGAAGATGTCGGGCTCTCCGAGAGGACTCACCACTATCCCCGAGAGCTGAGCGGGGGTGAACAGCAGCGGGTGGCAATTGCCCGGGCCATTGCGAAAAATCCGGCCATCATCCTGGCTGATGAGCCCACCGGCAATCTGGACGCAGCTATTTCCATGGAGATCCTCGACCTGCTTACCTTCCTAGCGGAGGAAAATGGCAGCACCGTGGTGGTTGCCACACATGATTATTCCCTCACGACCCGCAAACAGGGGCGACTCATCGAGATCAACGAAGGGCGGCTGCTGGATTGATCGGCAAGCTCCTATACCTGCTGGGTGAAGGAATCCGGTCCCTGTGGCGGGCCAAGCTACCCATGTTGGGCTCCACGCTTACCATTGCTCTCACCCTGGTGATTTTCGGGGAGGCCTATGTAGCGCTCAGCAACTTCGACCGGGCCACCCGCCGGCTTCAAACCCAGTATCGCATTGATATCTTCTTTGACCCCCTCCTGAACGGCCAGGAGGCCTTTAGCGTCTATCAGAAATTGAGGTCCATTGAAGGGATCTCCAGTACAGAGTTCATCACCAAGGAGCGGGCCGCAGAGATCTTCAAGCAGGAGTTCGGCGAGAATGTGATGGAAGTGCTGGGGACCAATCCCCTGCCGGCAGGCGGCGTTATTCTGGTTGCCAGAGGATATCGCACCGCCCGGCGCATCCACCGTATTGCCGACGCCATCGAGGCGTTACCCGGCGTCACCGATGTAGCCTACCGGGGAGAGTTGGTGCGTATCCTCGAGCGCTACCTTCAGATTGCTGTCTATGGCGGGTTGGTGATCGGGATCGTAGTGCTGCTGGGGGCTATCTTTCTGGTATCCAATACCATCAAACTATCCATCTACGCCAAACGGGATACCATTGATATCCTCTACCTGTTGGGCGCAACCCGCAGGTTTATCCGCTTCCCCTTCCTGGTAGAGGGGACGCTGCAAGGTGTTCTGGGCAGTGCCCTGGCGATGGGCGTGGTCATCGGGTTACTTGATGTGGTGAATTACATCCTGGAACAGTTTGTCCTCTACCGGGTTATTCAGCCGTCGTATCTGCCAGGCGGACTGGTGATCATGGGGATCGCGCTGGGCATTATCGGCAGTTCCCGGAGTATCCGGAAATTTCTCAATCCCAGGTCTCTTGGCACCAGATAGGGATTTCACGACGAGGGTGCCTTGATTTCGCAGATTCAATAAATTAAATTTTTTAGATGAAAACAATATCAGAGCAGCTTTCAGAGCGGGAGTACAGCATTTTAACCGCCACGGTGAAGGACTATATCCGCACGGCCCTGATTGAAGGTGGCAACTAGAGGTTCTCATGCCCACGGACAGTACTAATCAACGGCAACCCGTTGGAGAGAGCAAGACCGAACCGGCGTCTGACCGGGACCAATCGACCGCAAATATATCGGCTGAAGGAGAAGGGGAAGCTAAGGTTCGGCCCGTACGGTCAAAAGGCAGGGCGAAGCCGGATCGGTGCCCCGTGGACGCCAGGAAAATCAAGGAACTGGAGACCAGATTCAAGGAGTTGGAAGATAAGTACATCCGCTTGCGGGCCGAGTATGACAACCATATCAAGCGGACCAGCAAGGAAAAAAGTGAACTGATAACTTATGCGGGCACTCAAGTTTTTCGTTTGATCCTGCCCATCCTTGACGACCTGCACAGGACTGTCGAACACGCCCGCCAGGATGAATCACAGAAGGACGATCCAGTGGTGCAGGGGCTGGCGCTGATCGTGGACAAATTCGACAAAGTGCTTGAGGCCGAAGGAGTGCAGGTTTTCAGATCGGTGGGAGAAGCGTTTGACCCGGAGCTGCATGAAGCACTTATGACCCGTCCTTCCAATGAGTACCCTGCGGGCATCGTTCTGGAAGAATATGAGCCTGGCTACAAGTACCGTGATAAAGTGATCCGGCACGCCAGGGTAGTGGTGAGCGGCTGAGCCACATGCCTAACTATTATGATATACTGGGCGTCGACCAGAACGCCAACGAAGAGGAAATCAAGAAGGCCTACCGGCAGGCGGCGCTGAAATACCACCCCGACAAGAATCCCGGAGACAAAAGCTCGGAGACGAAGTTCAAGGAGGCGGCGGAGGCCTACGAAGTGTTGCACGATCCCCAGAAACGGGCCCAGTACGACCGCTATGGGACTGTTGGGGTGAATGGCGCCTCTGGCCCGGGCGGGTTCGATTTTGACCTGTCGGATGCACTACGCACCTTCATGTCGGGTTTTGGCGGCTTAGGGGGTTTTGGGGGCTTTGATGACCTGTTTGGCACCATGACCCGCAGCCAGCGCCGGGCTGATAAAGGCAGTGACCTGCGCGTGACGCTTTTCCTTACTTACGAAGAAATCGCCACAGGGGTAGAGAAAACGATTCGGGTGAAACGTTACGATCTCTGTGATACCTGCGGCGGCTCGGGTGCTGCCAAGGGGGGTGGCCAGATTACATGCCCTCAGTGCGGTGGTTCGGGTGAGATTCGCCAGGTCCAGCGCTCCATGCTTGGGCAAATTGTCCATGTGCACGAATGCCGTAACTGCGGCGGTACCGGGCGGATTATAGAACAACCTTGCCGGACTTGTCATGGCGAGGGACGAACCAAGGTCAGTAGTGAGGTCTCCATTAAGGTTCCTGCCGGTGTTGCCGCGGGGAACTACATGACCATGAACGGCGAGGGTAACAGGGGCCGGCGTGGTATGCGGACCGGGGACCTGCTCGTCATATTCGATGAGAAGGAACATCCCCTCTTCACCCGCCACGGTCGTGATGTTCTCCTGACCGTGAACATTACCTTTGCCGAGGCGGCTCTGGGGACGACCATTGAGGTGCCCACCCTGGATGGATCGGCCAAGCTCAAGATACCGCCCGGTATCCAGACGGGCCATATCCTGCGGATGCGGAGTAAGGGTTTCCCGGAGCTGCGGGGCCGAGGCCGGGGGAATGAGCTGGTGAGGGTTCAGGTGGTGGCACCGTCGCAACTGAATGATCGTCAGCGGAGCTTTTACGAGGAGCTCCTGGAAATTGAGTCCTCTATCCCGGGGGCGGAACGCTACGGAAAGTTCAGCGCTTGAGTGAAGTTCTTTACCAAGGGTGAAAAGCGTATTCTTCTGTCCCTGGCGGCGCTCTTGTTCATAGGGCTCCTGGTCCGACAGGTCCGCAATTACTATGGCCGCCCAACGGCAGAGGAGATAGTCCAGCGAAAGGCGGTCCTGGAAGCCTTCAAGGAGAGCAGTCGCCAGTACCTGGCCACGGCCGATTCAGGCGCTGTGGAGCTGTGGGCTGTCGGTCTGACCAACCCCATCAATGTGAACCACGCCAGCCAGGAAGAACTGCAGGCGCTTCCCGGTATCGGACCGGTATTGGCAAAAAAAATCGTCGATTATCGCGCTAAAAACGGATACTTTAGGACCGTCCAGGACCTTGTAAAAGTCAAGGGAATCGGTCCTAAACTCTTGTTGGGATGGGAAGGACTCATTGTGGCACTACCAGATACAATCGAGAAGAAAGGTACACCAATTGAATAATCAGACTTCAAACAACCCCCGACCGAGAGGACCATCCATTATCCCTAGAATCCCGGCACGGTGGCATTCTCTGCCGCGTCACAGCGCCATCTTAATACTGGACTGGTTGGTCATACTTGCGGCCCTGGTTCTGGTGGGGGTTATCTATATCCCCAAATACATTTGGGCCGAAGAGGAGACATATCGAACTGATAGCCGCCGCCGCATGGAAATCATCCAGGATGCCGAAAACTTTTACAACATCATGCGGGGGAACTATACTACTGATGGAGACCTCCTGTTCAATCTTATCAGCCAGACACACGATTCTCTCATCGCTGATACAACTTTTACCGACTTGCAGATCGTCCATGTTAATGGTTCGCCCTACCAACTTATTATTCCCGGGTTAATGGGCCATCAAATGGATACTACTTTCTCTGTTGGTCGAATAATGAGGCAGGAGGTACTCGATACCACTTACACAATAACTCTCTGGAACGATGAACGGGCAGCCTACGATACAGTTTTTATCAACGGTTCCAGCGGATTGGCCCCGGTTAAGCAGGATACGGCTTTCAGCGAAGTCCTGGATACCAACTATGGCAGCCACAGCGAGGTCTACACCGATTACAAGTGGAACCGTTTTCGACTGGAACCGGAGCTGCTGTTCTGTCCCGTTACCATGAACCCATTTATCATCAGCCTTGACAGCACGGAAAGCGAATTAACCATCGCCAGTCCCATCACAGGTGAGTATGTGGAATCGCGCTACATCCTTTTCAAGTTCGAGGCCAAGGATCACGGGAAAATTGTTGGTGGAGATCCCAGCTGGCGGAATCAGTAGATGGTAAGGGTCAGCCGATGAGTCCCTCATGCTAGCCGTCGCCTTTTCAGGCCACGAAGTTCGATATGTCAATTGGGATAGGAGTGGCGAGGAGGTACGGCTTATTGCGTGTCAGGTCATTCCGTGGGAAAGGGAAGTAGACCCTTTCCACGACGCTGCCCGTTTTCGGGACATGATCAAACGGATCCTTGCCGAAGCCAACGAAGTTGAAACTACGCCTGTTTATCTTACCCTGGATGCGGAGTTCTGCCATTTTTCCGTGTTGGAAATTGACCCGGCGTGGAACGCAAGGGAACAGCTGGATTTCATCCAGCGCGGTCGTTTTGGTACCGAGCCCCTCTACGCAAGTTTTCAGTACCCCCTTGAGAACCGTTCCGGGCGTTATCTGAACGTGGATTGCCCGATGGTTCTTCGGCGGGCGGTCAAGTCCGCACTGCCCCATAGAGCTTCATCCACTCACTGGTTGAATATTGGCGTTTTTTCTGCTTATAACTATGCCAGGCGCGTAGTTCCCGCCCTGGAGCGTGGCCGGCGCCTTTTCTGGCGAGCTTCGGAGCATGGTTTCGACCAATTTCTTGAAATCCAGGAAGGCACATTTCGGGCCCTGCATTTCTTCGAGCGAGACGCCTCGAGTGTGCGTCCGCGTATAACTATCGGGAACAGCCGCCTGCAGGAACCGATTGTTGCTTTCGTGGAACAGCTTTCCGAAAGCCAGGATGCCAGTTTTCCCGAAGTCGATGACGTATTTGTCTACCTGGGGTCTGGTGGCACCGGCTTCCTGGAGGATGTAATGCGGATCGAACAGAGCACCTTGTCTCTGCTGAACCCGTTCTGGCGCTGGAACTGGCCGGAAGTGCCTGAGGCTGACAATCGTTTCACCCAGTCGGCGTTCTCAGAGCTGGCAAGTGCCGTATGGGCGGCCGAGCATGTTTGAGATTAACCTGCTGGCAAGCCCCGGGCTTCAGGAAACCGCTGTTGATCTTGAAATCGATGAGGCCGCTGCCCACGAGGAGGCACTTCTCAGCCACCTGCAGACGCGGGCCATATCTGAAGCCCCGCCGGTTGCACCTCCCAGAGTCAAAGCGAAATCCAAACTCTGGGCATGGCTGGTGATCCTCCTGGTGATTTCGGTGGTAGCCGCGTATTCGTGGTATCAGGGGTGGAGTTGGAAACAGTGGAGAGAGATCTTCCCGTTCCGGGAAACGCCACCGGCTGCGGCTGCGCCCCAGGCAGCGGCACAACCGCCGGGATCCTGTGCCATTGTTATGGCTCGGTTCTTAGGTGACCTGCCCTCCGAGGTTACCATTGATTTTATGGATGCCGGGGCGGGGATTCTCGTATACCGGGTTCGAGGTCAAGAGTTGGATCAATCCCTGCTGCGGCTCAATACTCGCGTTGAGGGTTGCCAGTTTTCCGACCTCATTACACCGTCAGGCTCCGATGCACCGGGCTGCTGGCTGGGGACGGTGGCCTTCACCTCCAGAGACCAGGTGGGCGCGCTACGCCCGGTAAAGTCCGAGTATGAACGCTTTTTCCGCCAGCTAGAGGATAAAGTCCGCAGCTCAGGGGGAGTGGTAGTGGAAACGATCCCTGGTACCATGACAGCCGGCGAGTATGTGCTCCAGGGTTCCCTGGAGGAGATTCAGGCCCATCTGGTAACCGCCGCCGGCGACTCCACCAACGTTTACTATCATCGCATGAGCTTGCTGAAGCCGGATGGGCTTGCCGCAGGTCCCTACCTGCTGCGGGTCATCTTTAACCTCATCGAGGAGCGAACACTATCGCCACGGTCATTATCGCCGGGTGGCACCGCGGCTTGAAGCTGCAGGTCCCGAAAGGATACTTTCGTAAAAGCCCCAACAAGGCCAGACGCCCGACGAAAGCTGTTGTACGCAAATCGGTTTTCCAACGTCTGGAGCCGTTGGAGGGCAAGCAAGTTTGCGATCTATACGCCGGCATCGGCAGCCTGGGCATAGAGGCCCTCAGCCGGGGTGCGGACCACGTGACCTTCGTAGAAAACGACCGCCGCATGGTAACCGTCCTGAGGCAGAACCTTACCAGGGCGAGAGCGGAAGACCAGAGTACTATCGCCCTGACAGACGTGGCCTCGTTCCTGGCCGCCACACCCCGGCGCTTTGATGTGGTTTTGGCTGATCCGCCCTATAACAGCATCGGGTGGGTTGACCTGCAGCCGCTGGTGAGGGAAGTACTTGCTCCCGGTGGCGTGTTTGTTATGGAGCTATCCCGAAGCACCCCACTGCCTGAGGATATCGACGTGCGGGCCTTCGGCAAAACGAAGGTGGGTCTATGGCGGAAAGTCGCATGAGAACAGTCATCTATCCCGGCACTTTTGATCCCATCACAAACGGTCACCTGGACGTGATCGTCCGGGCACTTACCCTTTTTGACAAGGTCATCATTACTGTGGCCGAGAACCGGGGCAAGGTACCGCTGTTTAGTGTTGAGGAGCGGCTGGACATAATCCGGGAGGCCGTGAAAGGCCTGGGCAATATTGAGGTGGATCATTTCTCGGGCCTGGTAGTGGACCACGCCAGAGCCAAAGGGGCCTGCGCCATCATCCGGGGCCTGCGGGCCGTCTCCGACTTCGAGGCCGAATTTCAGATGGCCCTCATGAACCGGCACATGGACCAGGATGTGACCACAGTCTTCCTCATGCCCCACGACCGCTACACCCACCTGAACTCGTCCATTATCCGGGAGATCTCCAGCCTCGGTGGTGACGTATCCGATTTTGTACCGCCGGTGGTCAAGGAGGCCCTGGATCAGAAGTACCGGCATGAGTGAGCCGTCCGCTGGAGGGCTGCGCCGCCTATCAAGTGCCTTGTTCATTTCTGCCTGGGAGCCGCATCTATCGGTATGGAGTAATTGAGTGCAGTAGCCAAAGGGGAAAGAGAAGGAAACAATGCCAACGTACAGCTACGTATGTGATGCCTGTGGCCACCAGTTTGAGCAGTTCCAGGCCATGACCGATAAGCCTGTCAAGCGCTGTCCCAGCTGCGGCAGGAAGCGGGTCCGACGCCTGATCGGAGCCGGTGCGGGGCTGATCTTCAAAGGTTCCGGCTTTTACCTTACTGACTATGCGCGCCCCAAAGGGATCACTTCGGATAAACCCCCACCGGGCCCCGACAGAAGCGTCGGGGCCGCCGGCGACGACCAGGGCAAGGCGGAGAACTCGGAGCATATCCAAAAGGATCTGTCAGGGAAAAGCGAAAGCTCCTCTGCCTGCCAGAAGAGCGACCAGTGACCTGTCCGGCAGCCTGTCCGGCATCCTGACGGGCATCTCCCGCTTCCTGCGGGACTAATCCCGCCTCGCGGCGGGGCTGACGGGCCAGACGGGTCTGCCACTAATTAATCTTTATCAAGTAAGGAAACATGATGAATACCTATCAGCATATCGTTGTACCAGCCAAGGGCGAGAAAATCACCATGACAGCCGACGGCCTTCAAGTGCCTGAGCGGCCCATCATCCCGTTCATTGAGGGTGACGGCACCGGCCCCGATATCTGGGGGGCGGCGGTGCGGGTCTTCGAGGCCGCTGTGGAGAAGGCCTATGGCGGCCAGCGCAAGATCGCCTGGATGGAGATCTATGGCGGGGACAAGGCCGTCGAGGTCTACGGCCCTGACACCTGGCTCCCCGATGAGACCCTTACGGCCATCCGGGAGCACCTGATTGCCATCAAGGGTCCCCTCACCACGCCGATAGGGGGCGGCCATCGTTCTTTGAACGTAACAATGCGGCAGAATCTGGACCTGTTCGTCTGCCTGCGGCCGGTGCGATACTTCCAGGGGGTGCCCTCGCCGGTGAAGCACCCGGAGCGGGTGGACATGGTGGTCTTCCGGGAGAATACCGAGGATATCTACGCCGGCATCGAGTTTCAACAGGGCACGGATGACTTAAAGAAGTTCTTGAAGTTATTCAAGGAATCATTCGGTGAGCGCTACAAAAAGATCCGCTTCCCCGACACCACCGGTATAGGCATCAAACCCGTCTCCCAGGAGGGCACCCAGCGGCTGGTGCGGGCGGCCATCCGCTACGCCCTGGACCAAGGCCGCAGAAGCGTCACCCTGGTGCACAAGGGCAACATCATGAAGTACACCGAAGGGGCCTTCAAGAACTGGGGGTACGACGTGGCCGAGGAGGAGTTCGGCAATAAGGTCTTCACCTGGAATGAGTACGACCGCGTCAAGAATACCATGGGCGAAATGGCCGCCAACAATGCCCAGAAAGAAGCCCTCGACGCCGGCAAGCTGCTCATCAAGGACGCCATCGCCGACGCCTTCCTGCAGCAGATCCTCACCCGCGCCAACGAGTTCGACGTCATCGCCACGTTAAACCTCAACGGCGACTACATCTCCGACGCCCTGGCGGCCCAGGTAGGGGGCATCGGCATCGCCCCCGGTGCCAACATCAACTACGACACCGGCGCCGCCATCTTCGAGGCCACCCACGGCACGGCCCCCAAGTACGCCGGCAAGGACATGGTCAATCCCGGCTCCATCATCCTCTCCGGCGAGCTGATGCTGCGCTACATCGGCTGGGGCGAGGCCGCCGACCTGATCATCAAGGGCCTGGAGGGGGCCATCGGCGACAAGCTGGTGACCTACGACTTCCACCGCCTCATGGAAGGGGCCACCAAGCTCAAGACCAGCGAATTTGCGGAGGCGATGGTGGGGAGGATGTAGGGACCTCACCCCCCGGTCCCCTTAATTCGCTTGCATTTCCATTTATCAGAGCCGATATTACCGATTGAGATTCCATAACATACCCGTCTAAGAGGGCACCATGCGCAAACTTGCCGATCTGATCTCCGAGCTCAGGCGCCGCCGGGTCTTCCGGGTGGCCGTGGTCTATGCGGGCATCGCTTTCATCATCTTCCAGATCGTTGACGCAACTTTCGACTATCTACCCATTCCCGCTTGGGTTGGCACCGCCCTTATTGTAGTACTGCTGCTGTGCTTCCCTGTCGCCGTCGGTATGGCCTGGGCCTTCGACCTCACCGCCGAGGGCCTGGTGCGGGCCAAGCCTGAACGGGAGCCCACCGCGGCCAAAGCCCCGCACCACATCGTCATCGGCAATAAGACCCTGGCCATTGTCGCAGCCCTGGCCATCATCGCGGCGGTGTGGTCGTGGTGGGGTAGGCCAGGGCAGGAAGCCGACGCGGTGGCGGAAGCCGGGCTGGGGGAAAGGTCCATTGCCGTGCTGCCGTTCGTCAATTTCAGCGACGGCATCACCGACGATATCCTGACCCACCTTTCCAAGATCGGCGATATGGAGGTCATCGCCCGAACGTCCAGTATGCTGTACAAAAACTCTGACAAGCGGGCTCGCGAGATCGGCCGGGAACTGGGCGTTGCGACCCTTCTGGAGGGCAGCGTGCGCCGCTATGGGAACCGGGTGCGGGTTACCAGCCAGTTGATTGATGTGGCCACTGAAAAACACCTCTGGGCGGACGAATACGACCGCGACCTGACCGACGTCTTCGCCATCCAGAGCGACGTGGCCAGCCAGATCGCCGCGGCCCTTAAAGCCACCCTGACCCCGGAGGAGGAGCAGCGCATTGAGGACCGGCACACCGAAAACCTTGAAGCCTACGACTTTTATCTGCGTGGCAGGGAATATGGCGTTCAGCAGAAGCGTCAGATGGCTGCTCAGATGTGTGATAGGGCAGTCAAGCTGGACCCCACCTTCGCCCTGGCTTATACAGGACTCTCATCGGCGCATACCAATATATACTGGTTCCACGAAGACCACACCCCGAAGCGCCTGGCTATGGCCAAGGCCGCCGTGGATCGGGCGCTGGAGCTGGACACCGATCTCCCCTATGCCCACTTCGCCCTGGGAAAGTACTATTACCAGGGCCTCATGGACTATGACCGGGCTTTGGAACAGTTTACCATTGCGCTGAAAGGCATGCCCAACTCCGCCCCGGCTCTGGCACATATCGGATATGTGCAGCGGCGGCAGGGGAAATTTGAGCAGGCGCTGGCCAATCAACTGAAGGCTTACGAGCTTGATCCCCGCTCTGCAAGCCTAGCCTTCTATCTTGCTGAAACCTATCGCCTTCTGCGCCGGTATCCCGAGGCGATACGATCTATCAACCAGGCCATTGCGCTGCGGCCTGACTATTTAGGGTACTATACAAGTAAGGCTTGGCTGTACGTCAGGCGGGAAGGGAACACCCGGAAAGCCTGGGATGTCCTTGAGGAGGCCGCCCGCAACCTCGCTAATGCCGCCGACCCGCGACTCTTCCGGGGACGCGCCCGGCTGAACATGTTCGACAGAAACTACTCAGCGGCCCTGGAGCAGCTGGCCCATGCACCGGCGGAGGTTAAGGACGACCAATGGGGATATATTCCCAGGTCCGTATGGTATGCCCAAGTTTATAACCTTATGGGCCAAGGGGACCTGGCCCGGGCTTACTACGACTCGGCCCGTGTGCTTATGGAAGCCAAGCTCCAGGAGGACCCCAGGGAATCCCGCTACCACAGCACCCTGGGCATCGCTTACGCCGGGCTGGGTCGTAAGGAGGAAGCCCTGCGCGCCGGGCAAAAGGGGGTGGCGCTGCTGCCCATCAGTAAGAATGCCGTGGGGGGCTGCTCCCGGGAGCAGGACCTGGCTATCATCTATACCATGGTGGGCGAATACGAGGCGGCCATAGACAAGCTCGCCTACCTGCTCTCCATCCCCGGAGACTTGTCGGTGCCCTTACTGCGGCTTGACCCCACCTGAGACCCCCTGCGGGAGCACCCGCGGTTTAAGGCGCTGGTGGCCGGGGGCCTGCCCTGAGCCATGCCCTGAGCGGAGGCGAAGGGCTTGAGACTTGAGGCTTGGGGCTTGCCCTGAGCCTTGTCCTGAGTCCGCCAGCTCCACAGGAGTCCCTTCGGGACCGGCGTACCGAAGGGCTGGCTACTGTGTGTCGTCCTGAGCTCAGTCGAAGGACGACAGATGGCGCTTCGACGCAGCTCAGCGCGACGCTATCGGCTCAAGGCTGGCAAGCTGAAGGCTAACGGCTAATCGCTGACCGCTGATCGCTGATCCGCCAGCCGGCGAGCTAACCGCTGATAGCTGACCGCTGTCCGCTGACCGCTGATTGCCCGCCGTACCCTTTGCCTATCAGGCACCTTTGGGAATAACTTAAATGTTGAAGTCGACGTGAATTTTGATACATTGTAACGCAGGAGCAGAAGCACGATGAGTGCAAATACGGTTGAGTTCTCCGAACAGGACTTCGATGAGAAGGTGCTGACCTCTGATCAGCCGGTACTGGTGGAATTCTGGGCGGAGTGGTGCGGCCCGTGCCACGTGATCGCCCCGACCATCGAGGAGGTTGCCGCGGCATACAAGGATAAAGTGATAGTAGGCAAGTTGAATGTGGATCATGATCCTGGCATCGCGGCCAGGTATGGAATCCGCAGTATTCCCAGCATACTTCTGTTCAAAGATGGCCAGGTGAGCAAGCAGCTCGTGGGCGCCGTTCCCAAGGCCCAGATCACAGATCTGTTAAACCAGGCCCTATAGAAGAAAGGATAATGTCAGAGTCTCGAAAGGTAGTGATTATCGGTTCAGGCCCTGCCGGCCTGACGGCCGCTCTTTATGCAGCCAGGGCCAAGCTGAACCCCCTGGTGTTTGAAGGTCCCCAGCCTGGTGGACAGCTCATAATTACCAACGAGGTTGAGAACTACCCCGGTTTTCCCGACGGTGTGTCGGGACCGGAAATGATGGAATTGTTTCGCAAGCAGGCCCAGCGTTTTGGTGCGGAGACCCGCTTCCAGACCGTCACCAGGGTGGACTTGTCCTCAGCTCCCTTCCAAATATGGATCGAGGATAAATTCACCGAAGCGGAGACGGTGATTGTTAGTACGGGCGCCTCGGCCCGCCTGTTGGGGCTGGAATCCGAGTCCGCGCTCATGGGTCATGGGATTTCCACCTGCGCCACCTGTGATGGATTTTTCTATCAGGACAAGCAGGTGATCGTAGTTGGCGGTGGTGACTCCGCCCTGGAGGAGGCCGGTTTCCTCACCAGGTTTGCCTCCAAGGTGACCATTGTCCACCGTCGTGATCAGCTGCGCGCGTCTAAGATCATGCAGGAGCGCGTTTTCAAGAATCCCAAGGTGAATATTCGTTGGAACGCGGTGGTGGAAGAAATGCTGGGCGACCCTCAAGACGGCGGCCTGACTGGGGTGATCCTCAAGGACACCCGGACAGGTGAGACCGACGAATTTCGATGTGATGGCGTCTTTCTCGCCATCGGTCATACTCCCAACACCGGGCTGTTCGACGGCCAGGTGGAAATGGATGAGCGAGGGTATATTATTACCCGGGGCAAGTCTACGCGGACCTCAGTACCCGGAGTGTTTGCCTGTGGCGATGTCCAGGACGCGGTCTATCGCCAGGCCGTCACGGCGGCAGGATCCGGCTGTGCCGCGGCTATCGATGCGGAACGCTTTCTAGCGAACCAGGCCTAGACTGTTCGTCTCGTATCCTGTCTCCCTTTCGAGGCACGACGTTAAGCGGACGTGCTGAAAAGGACCAAATCGTTTCCGGTTTCATACGGCTTCACGAGCTGGCAAAGCAGGTTGTGTTCATGAGCCCGGCTGTGCCCCGCGTGGACATCCTCATGACCGGGCGTACCTTGCCCCCCATCCAGGAACACTACGGCGATTTTGACCGCTGGTTTCAGGAGCGCCCCGGCGTAAAGGCCAGCTACCGCGTGCACTTCCTCTTTGATGGGGATCCTGTGCCGGCACCGGTGGACTCCGACGGCTGGATCATCACCGGTTCGTCAGATTCGGTGAACGATGATCTCCCATGGTTCCCGGCCGTCAAGGAAGGCATCGCCCGGTCCGTGGATGACGGCCATCCCGTTCTGGGAGTTTGCTTCGGACACCAACTGTTGGCCGTGTCTACCGGCGGCCGGGTGGGCCTCAATCCCGAAGGATGGGAGCTGGGACCCGCAACGGTAATCCTTACTGAAGCCGGCGCCGCGTCCCCCCTTTTTCAAGGCATGGTCAGGCGCATTCCCGTTTATCAGACCCACCAGGAAGTGGTTACCGACCTTCCGCCCGGAGCACAAGTGCTGGCCACCAACGATATGGGCCTGCAGGCATTGCGGCTGGGCAGCTTTGCCTTCGGGGTTCAGTTTCACCCGGAGTTTAAGGAGGAGGTTGCCCGGATGTACGCTCGGCTGCGCTCTGGCCGTGGCAATGCCGCTTGCCCCGGCCTTTACACCCGCGGCGAGAATTCACGTCAGGTACTAACCAACTTTATTCAACACTTGACCTAATAGGAGGTTTTATGCAGCAGCCAATTTTCCAGATCAAGAACCTGAACCTGCACATTAAAAAGAAATCGGTCCTTTCTATTACGAACTTCGAAATACATCGCGGGATCACTTATGCCATCATCGGTCAGCCGGGATCGGGGAAAACGAGCCTGCTGGAGATGCTGGCCAACCAGCGCCGCCCTACCGGTGGCACGATCCTTTACGATGGGGATCCCATCAGCAGCCAGAATGTGCGCCGGAAATATCAGGAAGAAGTCTACTTTCTGCCTCAAGTACCGGTTGCCGGCCGGCGGGTACGCGGCACCGTAGAGCGATATATGCTTAAACATATCAGGACCGCTCCCTGGTCAACCGACTCGGCAGCCGACCGGCTTAAGGCCGTCAGTAAGCGTATGAACCTGGGTGATAAACTGGAGCGGGAGGTAAAAACCCTTTCACCGGGAGAGCGGCGTTGGATCGATCTGGCTATCTGCGTGGCTTCAGATGCGAAAGTGCTGATTATCGATGAGCTCGAACAGCATATGAGTTATGACGATCTCGATCTGGTGAAGCGCCAGCTCCAGAGGAAATGCAGTTACGAGGGTACCACTATGCTGGTATCTACCCTCAACCCTACTACCATACGGCGCCTGTCAGGGGTGTCGGTAACCCTCGACCATGGCCGCATTGCGATGATCCGCTCCGTTCGTGAAGGCAGCCGGGGCCGGCGTGTCTCCGGAGGCAGGGGAAACAGTGCTCGCACCGCCCGCGGAGAAGGTGAAAAAGCCCCAAAAGCAAAGTCTTCCCGGCGCTGAATCCGGAAGTAATCCGGTGCATCCGCTATCCCTTTACTGGAGCCCTGATTTCATCCATCACGAAGTGAGTGCAGGGCACCCTGAGTCGGCCGACCGTCTCCTGGCCATCCGGGATCTGCTTGGCAGGACAGGTCAGTGGGAGGCTTATCACAAAGTGGAAGCCAGGGTCGCCGTTTTTGATGAGATTGCCCTGATCCATCCCATGGAGTACATTCATCGCGTGGAACAGACGACACGACAGGGACCTGCTGTATTGGATTCGGCTGATACGGAAGTTTCCCCCGGTTCCTTCCTGGCAGCTCAAAAAGTGGTCGGGGCGGGCTTGCAGGCAGTGGATGATGTTCTCTCCGGACGATCACGCACCGCCTTCATCCTGGGGCGTCCCCCCGGCCACCACGCTCTGCCTTCCCTGGCGATGGGCTTCTGTCTCTTCGCCAATGTAGCCCTGGCCGCCGACTACGCCCACCGGGCCTATCAGGTCGAACGAGTAGCCATCCTCGACTGGGACGTGCACCATGGCAACGGGACCCAGGAGATTTTTTTCGGGACGGATCGCGTCTATTATCTAAGCACCCACGAGTTTCCACTCTTCCCGGGCACCGGACGTTCGGAAGAAAAGGGTGTAGGGCCGGGGCGGGGTTACACGCTTAACTTTCCCCTACCGGCAGGGAAGGGTGATCACGACTTTCTGGCCATCCTGGAAGGACCGGTAGCCGATGCCCTCATGGCATATCGTCCGGAGCTCATTCTAGTCTCGGCAGGTTTCGATGCCCATGAACATGATCCCCTGGGACAAATGAACATTACGACCGAAGGCTTTGAGCAGATGACGCTGGTGGTGAATCGGCTGGCGGGTGAACTGTGCCGGGGACGGATCATCTCCTTCCTGGAGGGCGGGTACCACCTTGACAGCCTGGCTGGATCAGTATCCCGGCATCTGGCAGTCCTGGCCCAGGAGCCATTAGAGAAGCTCAGCCAATAATGAAGAGGTTTACTCCAGGGCGTTTATCGAGAGTACTATAATGGAGGGCGGAATCATGAAGCATCTTTATCGATCCCATTCCAACCGTGTTTTAGGAGGCGTGTGTGGTGGCCTGGGGCATTACTTCAACATTGATGCGGTGCTCATCCGAGTGGTATGGCTGCTCCTGATCCTGTTCGGGGGCATAGGGCTGATCCTTTATTTGATTGCCTGGCTTATCATCCCCATGGAGCCGGAAATAGAAGAGGCCGAGGACACAACCGCCCTGTTGGGTGCCGCTAGCAAGGGGCGCTTCTGGTGGGGCCTGGTCCTGGTGGTCATGGGTGTTCTCCTATGGGGTGGTCAATTCCGGTTTATCTATTGGCCGATGATTCCCGGGGTGCACCTGCATTCCCGCGACTTCGTGCCCCTGGCACTGGTGCTGGTGGGTATCTATCTCCTGTACACCTTCGGCCGGGCGGCTTCCGGCATAGCGCTGGCTGGAGAGCGGAGGCTGTTTCGCAGCCGGGAGGATAAGAAGATCGGAGGTGTCTGCGGCGGCATTGCCGACTATTTCCAGATCGATTCCACGCTGGTGCGGGTCCTGTTCGTGGCGGGCGCCTTTTTCTATCTGGCCGGTGCCCTGATCTATCTGGTGATGCTGGTAGCCCTGCCGGAGAAACCGTTCGAGCCGGCAGCCGAGCCTAAAGCTCCCCCGAAAGCAACAGGAAGCAAAGGTGAAAAAGGCGGCAAGCAGGCTGAAGGGAGCCCAACAGGGAAAAAGAAAGAGTGATATGTTCAAATTCGCCCTGGTGATAATGGATGGTTTTGGGTTGCGCTCAGAGCCGGAAGGGAACGCCCCTCTTCTGGCCCACACTCCCTTCCTGGACCGGCTGCTGAGGGAATATCCCATGATCTCGCTGGAGACTTCCGGTGGGGCGGTGGGGCTTCCGGACGGAGTGATGGGCAACTCGGAAGTGGGGCATATGAACATTGGAGCTGGTCGCGTCGTTAGCCAGGACCTGGTGCGCATCAACGACGAAGTCCAGTCCGGGAAATTTCATCAACACCCGCTGCTTCTGGAGCAGATGCGCCGGTTGGCGGCCAGCGGCGGCACCTTCCACGTAATGGGTTTGTGCAGCGACGCCGGTGTCCACAGCCACCTGGACCATCTCCGGGCGATCCTGGTCGCCGCCCGGAGTGAAGGTCTGCCCCGCGTCATGTATCACGCCTTTATGGATGGGCGGGACACTTCCCCCCTGGCCGGGCGGGGCTACCTGGAGCGGATCCAGGAATGGATGGAGGAGCTGAATACGGGCGTTGTGACCACCGTCGTGGGTCGCTATTACGCCATGGACAGGGATAAACGATGGGACCGGATCGAGAAGGCCTATCGCATGCTGGTACATGGAGAAGGGGAAGCCTACCCCACAGCCATCGGGGCCATGGATGCCTCGTATGCCGCAGATGTAGGGGATGAATTCGTGACTCCGAAGGTCATCGGCGGGAACGGCCGGATCAGGTCAGGGGATGCCCTGCTGGCGATGAATTTCCGGTCGGACCGCATGCGCCAGATCGTCCGGGCGTTTATCGAGCCTGACTTTGCCGAGTTCCCGGTGGAGGCCCTGGAGTTGGACGTGCGCTCCATGACCAGCTATGATGAGACCTTCACGATTCCTTTCCTCTTCCCACCGGAAAAACTGGCCAACATTTTCCCCGAGGTTCTTTCGCAGGCGGGCTACCGCCAGCTGCGCCTGGCGGAGACCGAGAAGTACGCGCACGTGACCTACTTCTTCAACGGTGGTGACGAGAGGGCTTTCCCCGGCGAGGAACGCATCCTGGTGCCCTCACCGAAGGTGGCAACCTACGACCTCCAGCCTTCCATGAGCGCAGAGGAGGTGACGGATCGAGGGGTGCGGACCATCGAAAGCGGTGAATTCGAAGCTTTGATACTCAACTTTGCCAACCCTGACATGGTTGGGCACACGGGCAAGCTGGATGCGGCTATTGCGGCCATGGAGACCATCGACCGGTGTATAGGCCGGCTGCTGGACGCTGTACAGAAACAAGGCGCCACCCTGTTCCTGACTTCTGACCATGGCAACATTGAAACGATGATCGATCCCGAGACAGGCCAGCCTCATACCGCCCATACAACCCTGCCGGCACCCTTTATCGTGGTGGCCCCGGACAATAATATCCGCCTTGAAGAGTCCGGCAAGCTCGCCGACATCGCTCCAACGATCCTGGTGTACCTGGGCCTGGAGATTCCTCCTGAAATGACCGGCATAAGCCGGCTGGTGAGGACTCCCTCTTATGCAGCCTGACCGTTTTCGCCAGTTACGCCAGCAGTTTTCCGGACAACGGCTCGTCGTGGTGGGTGACGTTATGCTGGATACCTACATCTGGGGCAGGGTGTCCCGCATCTCACCCGAAGCCCCGGTGCCCATTGTGACGATGGAGCAGATAGACCATCGCCCGGGCGGAGCGGCTAATGTGGCCTATAACCTGCGTTCCCTGGGAGCGGATGTTTTTCTGATAGGAGTCTCCGGTACGGACGCCGCCGGTGAGCAGCTTGAAAGCACGTTGTCCAGCTATGACATACCCCATCACATCCTGCGGGACAACAGCCGCCCCACCACCGAAAAAACCCGCGTGATCGCCGGTCCGCAGCACGTGGTCCGGTTGGATAAGGAAACCACAGCGCCCCTATCCGATCAGCTGGTCGGGGACATACAGGCGCAGGTTGCAAGGGCCATTGATGGTTCCAGCGGTCTGGTCCTCCAGGATTACCATAAGGGCACCTTCACCCGCCAGGTCAGCCAGCAGCTTTGCGCCCTGGCCGAGAAAAGCCATTGTCCGGTATTCGTGGATCCGAAAAGCGACCACCTGGACGGCTTTCGAGGCGTGAGCCTGATCAAACCCAACCTGACTGAGGCGGAGCATTTCGCCGGGCATCCCCTTCGGACAGATGAGGATATCCGCGCCGCCGGCCATGACTTGCGGAAGCGTCTCGAGGCCGAGGTGGTGCTCATCACCCGCGGCCCAAAGGGGATGGACCTGTTTGATAATGAGGGATATCACCGCATTCCCACTCGCGCCCGCCAGGTGTCGGACGTCTGCGGCGCCGGGGATACGGTGATCAGCACCTATGCCCTGGCTTTTGTCTCCGGAGCTAATCCCAGGGAAGCGGCTGATCTGGCCAATTTTGCCGCCGGAACCGTGGTGGAGGAAATGGGGGTGGTGCCCGTATCACCGGAAAAGCTGGAAGGACTTTTAAGACATCATGCCGCGCCGTAGGGGCAGCTTACTGCTGATCGCCGCTATCCTCTCTCTATTACTGGCAAACAGCACCGCCGGACAACATTTCCCCTACGAACCCGAAGACTGGCAGTACATTCCCGGTACGGCTGCGATTACGTCCGCTTCCGAAGGGTCCGATGGTATCTATTTCAGTACCTTTGACGGGCTGCTCTATTTCGACTATTATACCCAGCGCCTGGATCACCTGCCGGAGATCAATATGGGACTGCCGTCCCATCGCCTGTACCATGTGTATCACGACGCTTCCACCAATGCCCTCTGGGTGGTCCACGATGATGGTATTGCCTTCCGCCTAAGCACGGATGACACCTGGCGCCAGGTGCCTTTCCTGTCCCTGCCCGACTACTTCCAGGGCCGGTCGGTCATCAGGGTGGGCGGCTCGTTCGACGGCATCTGGATTGATGTGGATGGCGTATATACCCTGCTTAACTCGTTCACCGGGGAATTTATGCGCCGGGATATGGCCGGACCGGATGGTCCCGTAGATTGGAACACCAGCCAGGCGGCCTTTCTGGAACCCCCGGACCTGCTTGGCTGGATCACTACCGGCCAATGGTCCACAAACATCCGCGAGTTTCTCGGCCCTGGCTATCTTACCGCTGTCCCCACCTTTGTCTTTCAAGACCGGTATAACCGGTTCTGGTACGGCACCGACCTGGGGACCCTGTTCCGGGGTGATCTCCAGACCCGCCACCTGGAGGATTTTCAGGCGGGCATCGCGCCAATACCGGTGATCACACTTTTCCTGGACGGTGATCGAGTCTGGTTTGCCGATAATGCCTTCCGTCGTGAAGGCAACAGGTCTCCGCGTAAGGAGGGGTACTTTCTCAGTGCCTGGGATGAAGCGATTTCTTCCTGGCGCTACTACAGCAGTCTGTCTTCGGAGGCGATCCGCGACGTGAGAGTGAACGACATGCTCAGAGTTGGACGGCAGCTATGGCTGGCAACTATGGACGGCATCGTGCTGCTGGACACACGCACCGAAACCTGGGGATTCATCGGCTCAAAGGCGGGATTACGGGACCGGGCGGTGTGGGACCTGGAACGGCATGGCGATGAGATATTCGCCGCAACCATCCGCGGCATTGACCGCATCAGCCCTGCCACCCGCCGGGTTATTCCCGACGACAGCTTGTCCGTTTCGCCCGTAGTGGAGATCTATGCACTGTTCAGTGCCGGCCAGATCCTTTACGCTGGAACAGCGGACGGGATTTATGCGTATCACGATGATAGGCCTGTCAAGTGGTGGCGGGCATCCAGCCTGCCGGCCACCAGCCTGTGGCATGACGACGGTGATATGTTCGTAGTGGCCAATAATTATATCTACCACCGTGGGCCGAAGGATAAGGATTTCATGCTCTATTCCATCCCACTTTCCGGGGAGGCTAAAATTTTGGAAATCAAGGGCTATGGGTCGTACATTTGGCTGGCGACTTCACGAGGCGCCGTCGTCTATAATCGTCGGAAGCGTCGTATGTTTACCTTTGGCAGGAATGAAGGATTACCATCTGATGTCGTTTATGCCGTCGAACCGGGCGCCGACTGGGTCTGGTTCCTCACCAGGGATGGGGTCGTGCGTTTCAACTGGAGGGCCTATTTTGAATAAGTGGCTGCTCACGATAACCCTACTGTTGGTGGTGTTACTCGCGCCGGACCGATCCATCTCCCAGCGCCGCCAGCCCGAACGAGAGAAGTCACTCCTTGAACTTACCGTGAGCCGGTCTCCCACCCTTAAGGCCAATTCGATTCAGGTGGACGTCTTCACCCAGATCCCCCTCGACCAACTGGTGTTTCTGGCAGATAATGGCGGGTTCAAGTCAACGTATGAACTCTCTATCTTTGCGGTTGACAAAGACGATATGGTGCGTGCTACACGCATCTGGCGGGAGGATGTGGTCAAATCACGGTTCGAGGAAACCCAGTCCGAAGACCTGTATCATATCGCCCATACCTACTTTCTCCTGTCTCCCGGCGAGTACCGCATCGTCGCAAACCTGATGGACCAGGACAGCCGCCAACGCCACCAGGCCAGCGAAGAGATCGATGTCACCGGCTATCCCTTGAGTCAGCTGGCGACAGGCGATATTCTGCTTCTAAGGGAGGCCGAGAGAGTGCCTGGAAAACCCGACCGCATTACTCCCTTTGTTGGAAATCAGATCTCCGATCAGGCGGATTCCTTTTATATTTATCTTACAATTCACACTCCCATGGAGGAGCCTTCCCAGGCGTCTCTGCATTATACCCTGGGTAATAAGGATGACACAGCAGCCGTTGCTTTCCACAAGACGCTTAACCTGGGCAGCGCGCTTTCCACCCATAGCATTCCCATGGCTACCAGCCATCTGAAGGAGCGGGAGTATACTCTTACTGTCCGTGTGCAGGTCGATTCCCTGGTGGCAGAGCAATCCACTCCGATCCGTGTCACCTGGACCGGTTTCTACCACTTGATCGAGGATGTGGATCAGGCTATCGAACAGACCCGCTACGTGGCTACCCGTGCCCAGATCAAGGAGATGAGGGAGGCCAGCGGGGAGGCTAGGCGTGAGGCTTTCCTGTCGTTCTGGAGCGCCCGTGATCCAACACCAGAGACGCCCAAGAATGAGATCATGGACGAATACTACCGTCGGGTGGCCTACGCCAACGCCCATTTTAAAAGCTTCCTGCCGGGCTGGGAGTCGGACATGGGCATGGTTTACATCATCTATGGCCCGCCGGACGACATCGAGCGGCACCCTTCCGACATTAATCAGAAGCCCTACCAGATCTGGTTCTATTACAGTAAGGGCTGGAGATTCGTCTTCATGGATGTCAATATGCTCGGTGATTACCGCTTGGTTACTCCCCTGTATCCCAGCGGCGCCTTTTAAAGAGTCCTGAAGAGGCTGGCCTTGCCGCGCGACCGGTTCTCCTACTCCCGCCTGCAGCTCTTTAACCAATGCCTCGCCAAATACCGCTTCATCTACCTGGACGACCGCCTGGCAGGGGGGGAATCCATCGAGAGCTATCTGGGGCGCCGTCTGCATGAGGCCCTGGAATGGCTCTACCGGGAACCCCGCCGATGGCGGGGGAATATCCTCTTCGACGACCTGCTGAACCGGTACCGCTCACTCTGGAGAGAGACCTGGCATGGTCATGTCCACATAGTCCAGACCGGCTGGCAGACTGATGACTATTACCAGCTGGGTCTGCGCTGCCTGGCGGGTTTCTACCGCCGCTATGCTCCCTTCGACGAACCGGTGGACGGGACCGAGCGCACCATCTCCTTCACGCTGGATCATAAGGGCCTGCCCGAGACTCCCCGTGGGTCCGCCCAGGGCCAGGGCAGCTACCTCATGACCGCCATACTGGACCGCCTGGACAGCCACGGCCCCGGGTGGTGGTCCATCCACGACTACAAGTCGGGCCGGAAAATGTTCACCCCCACCCAGGCGGAGAAGGACCTGCAGATGAAGGTCTATTTCCTGGCCCTGACGAAGACCAGGGACCAGGTAGAGCGGGTGGACGTAGTGTGGCACTTCCTGCGGCACGGCCGGGAAGTGGCCCTGGAGCACGTGAAGTGGAACCCTAAGCGCATTGCTACCATGCTGAAAAAGCGCATAGACAAAGTGCGGCAGGCTGAGGAGCAGCCCACGACCCTCCAGCCCCGGGAATCCATCCTCTGCAACTGGTGCTATTACTGGGACGTCTGCCCGGCCAAGGCGGAGCAGACCCACCCGGCGCGCCTGGCGCGGTGAGGGGAAACAATGCAAAATGAAAAATGCAAAGTGCAAAATGAAGAATGAAGAGCGAAGAGCGAACCGCCAAGCCCGCCCGTTCGGCTGAGCTCACGACGAAGCCTGAGCCGGGCCGAAGGGGCGCCAAGAGCGCGAAGAGGGATTTAGGAATTGAATATTGAAGATTGAAAATTGGCGGGGCCGTTGCGGTTTGCCTTCAAGACTGGGTTTAATACAATTCCTGTCAATCCTGTTAATCCCGTCTGACGGTTTTCCTTAACTCCTAAATCCGGGTTTAAGAAACTGGACAGGATTTACAGGATAGACAGGATTACGATGTGGCTTACCTATAAGAAATGGGTGATATAGAATAAACCGCCAAGATTGCCCTGAGCTTGCCGAAGAGCCTGCCCTGAGCGCGGCCGAAGGGGGGTGAGTTCTATCCAGCCAGCAGCCCCTGAAACCGCGGGTGCTCCCGCAGGGGGTCCCAGGTGGGGTCTAGCTTGAGCAAAGGCACCGACAAGTCTCCGGGGATGGAGAGCAGGTAGGCGAGCTTGTCTATGGCCGCCTCATACTCGCCCACCATGGTATAGATGATGGCCAGGTCCAACTCCCGGTAGTAGCCCCGGTAGGCTTCCTTACTGATGGGCAGCAGCTCCACCCCCTTTTGCCCGGCGCGCAGGGATTCCTCCCGGCGGCCCAGACCGGCATAGGCGATACCGAGGGTGCTGTAGTAGCGGGAGTCCCCAGGGTCCTCCTGGAGCTTGGCTTCCAAAAGCACGCGGGCCGAATCGTAAAAGGCCCGGGCCAGGTCTTCGCGGCCCATAAGCTTATAAACCTGGGCATACCATACGGACCTGGGAATATATCCGAATTGGTCGTCCATAACCTCCGCCGGCGTATGGGCCAGCTGCTCCAGGGCCGCTGAGTAGTTTCTGTTAAGCATGTCCAGTCGGGCTCGTTCCCGGAAAACCTGAGGAGCTGCGGCATTCTCCAGGTTGGGGATAGCCTCATCTAAAACCCTTCGGGCCTTGTATATATCCCCTTCCCACATGAGATACAGCCAGACCTTATCTGCATAGTTGCCAAAATAGTCAGGCCGCAGCGCAATGGCCCGGTTGCGATACCGTTGCGCTTCGGGATACCGGCGCAGCAGTTGGTAGGTGCCGGCAAGATTGCGGGCCAGGATTGCACTGCGCGGGTCAAGCTCACAGGCCTTTCGTTGGTTGGCCAGCGCCTGCTCAAATTTTCCCTGCCGCCGCTGAACATAACCGATAAATGCCAGGGTCCGGGCGTGGTTGGGGATGCCTTTCAGGACAATGGCAAACTGCTCCAGGCCCCGGTCATAGTCCAGGTGGCCCTGGTAATAGTACTGTCCCAGGGCGAAGTGAGCCTCGGGAAGATCGGGATCCAGGGTCAGCGCCTGATCCACGGCGGCTTTGGCCATAGCCAGGCGCTTCGGGGTGTGGTCTTCGTGGAACCAGTATGTACTGGTATGCACTCCTGAGAGTCGGGTATAGGCCAGGGCGAAGGTGGGGTCCAGTTCAACTGCCGTTTCATACATCCGAATAGCGATCTGCCGCTTCGCCCGACCGCTAAAATCCCTGCCGCGCAGGAAATAGTCGTAGGCTTCCAGGTTGGCGGTGGGCCGGTCCTCAATGCGCTGCTCCTCCTCCGGGGTCAGGGTGGCCTTGAGGGCCGCGGCGATCTGGCTGGCCACGTCGCTCTGGATGGCGAAGATGTCGGTCAAGTCGCGGTCGTATTCGTCCGCCCAGAGGTGTTTTTCAGTGGCCACATCAATCAACTGGCTGGTAACCCGCACCCGGTTCCCATAGCGGCGCACGCTGCCCTCCAGAAGGGTCGCAACGCCCAGTTCCCGGCCGATCTCGCGAGCCCGCTTGTCCGAGTTCTTATACAGCATACTGGACGTACGGGCGATGACCTCCATATCGCCGATCTTGGAGAGGTGGGTCAGAATATCGTCGGTAATACCGTCGCAGAAATACTCGTCATCCTTGCTGTCGCTGAAGTTGACGAAGGGCAGCACGGCGATGGACTTTTCCCCCAGCCCGGTTTCCGCCACTGCCTCGGCTTCTACCACCACCTCGGCTTCCGGGCCCGGCCGGCCCCACCACGACCACGCCGCCGCGATGATGGCCAACACGGCGATAACGGCTACGGTCTTGTTGCCGATGACAGGGCGGGCCGAGGCTTTGGTCGCGGTGGGCTCCCGTTTAACCTTGGCCCGCACCAGGCCCTCGGCGGTCAGGTCGAAGGCCCAGGCCATACCGACGGCGACGGGGAAGCACAGCAGTAGTACTACAATAAGGGCGGTGCCAACCCAAGCGGGAATGGGTAGGTAGTCGAAAGTGGCGTCGACAATCTGGAAGATGATGAAAGCAATGCCCGCATAGACCACGGCCACCCGGAAGACCCGGCGGCGTTTGAGCTCGGAGATCAGATCGGCAAATTTGCGCATGGTGGCCTCTTAGACGGCTGTGCTTGGTAATGGAAATTTACAACACCTACTCTGAAAAGGATAACTATAACTTGATCGGGAGTTCCCCCGAAAATTGAATACGTGAGCCTGTAACTCACTGATCTATCAAGAAATGTAGAAAATGACAAGTGGAGGAAACTGTTTTTCCATAAGGGATTCCCTGGCCAGGGAAAACGTCTATGGCAGGGAAAACCTCACCCCCTTTCCCCCTCTCCGTTAGACGGAGAGGGGGCATCACGAAGTGAAGGGGGTGAGGTTAAAAAACGGAACGTAGCCCCACGATTAGCCATTAGTAGAAGAAAGGTTTAATATTTCGGGGGAAGTCCAGTAACATGACCCCTTTCCATCGGTTAACATATAAGTTAACTTCCAGAAGGGATTCGATAGTCTGACAGAGGGACAAACATGAGTGATCTGGAAAGATACATCGAACAACGGAAACAGCGGGATGAGACCTTTGCAGCGAATTTTGAGGAAGGCTACGCCGATTTCAAAATCGGTATTCTCATCCGTCAAGCACGCGAAAAAGCGGGATTGACACAGGAACAACTGGCCCAGCGGGTTCATACAAAAAAAACGGCCATCTCACGCATCGAAAACCACGCCCGGGACATTCGCCTTTCCACCCTTAAGAAAGTCGCGAATGCCTTGGGTATGGAGCTTCATGTCGTTTTGAAGTGACCTAACAGGCTATTGCATCGCCTCGCCCTCGTCAGCCTCGCTCTTACCACCTCCTTCCTGGGAGCTCCACAGGATACTGTCATTGTCGTTGGCCCCGTTACAACCTACACCCGCTACCTGGACGCCCTGGACAACGACGATTTCGACTCCATCTTCGCCGGGGTCCAGTACTTCAAGTCCCACCTGACGGACCTCTCTGTTGCGGAGCGGGACACGGCCTGCAAGACCTTCATGACCTTCTTCTTCGCCACCATCAGCTATAACAACGACACGATCTGGGAAGACTACGACTTCATCTCCAAATTCCACGACGAGACGGCGCGCCAGAGCCCGGAGATCATAGCGTATATCAACGCCCTGCACCGCAACGGCCTGGACCTGTACACCTTCGGTTGGCTCTACTACATTGACCAGCAGCCCGATTATCTTTACCATAACTTCTCGCTCCATGTCTCGCTTGCGGTACGCGAGTACCTTGCCCTGCGAAGCGATGAACTGGCGGAGGGCTTCTCCGACAGTGACAGCCTCCTTATATCCTTCAGGGAAGTGGGTGAAAGGACGATCCGGTGGGAACGCTATCTGGAAAAACATCCCGAGTCGGTCGTGGCCGATGTCGCCAACTACTATTACCGGCTCTACCTGAGTACCTTCCTCACCGGGCTGAAGCTGTCACCCGTGTTTGACGATGAAGGCGACCTCCGTCCCGAGCTGCACACCGTCTACCACGATTTTGCCAGCCGGTATTACGAGACCCACTCAGGAATGCTTGTCCGGGAGTTTTACAAAATCCTTAATAACGCTGATTTCCGTTGGTCGCCGCAGGTGCGGGACTTCTATGTCAGGCGCAAGATCCGAAACATGCACACCGCCCAGCTGCCGTACCGATAAGCCCCTCCCCCACGCCCAGACGACCCATCACAGGACTTCCCCCGAAAATTTGACTCTTAAGTAGTAAACCCCTGAAGGGATTCATTTTTTTACTCTACTTCCCCAATCCCACGGTTAAAACCGTGGGCCAAGCTAAGCTGAATCAAGACAATTAGATAGCCCACAACTTCAGTTGTGGGATTTCAGTTCTGGAGCAGCATTGGGAACCATTTCAATGGTTTACCAGCGACCCGTCATCGCCGAATTCCTGCCTATTATTTCGGGGGAACTCCTGTCAATCCATCAGCCTTGAAAAATCGACCCATGGGCATTACTTTGGGGTCCTTCCATGTAACCAGTGAGGTGCCCCATGTCCAAAATCGACCTGAAAAAAGAACTCAAGCACCTCTACCAGCCCTCCCCCAATGAGGTGGTGCTGGTGGACGTGCCCCGGATGAACTTCCTAATGATCGACGGCCAGGGCGATCCGGCCACGTCACAGGAATTCCAGGAGGCCACGGATGCCCTTTATGGCGTGTCCTACGGGATCAAATTCGCCTTGAAACAGCAGAACATAGGCCCGGAGTATACCGTCATGCCGCTGGAAGGGCTCTGGTGGATGGCCGGCGGCGGGGAGTTCGGCATGGAGGCCAGGGATGCCTGGTGTTGGACCCTCATGATCATGCAGCCGGACCATATCACCAGGGAAGTAGTGGAACGGGCGACAGACCAGCTCAAAGAAAAGAAGGACCCGCCCGGCCTGTCCGGGATGCGGTTCGAGCCCTTCCATGAAGGTTTATCCGCCCAGATCATGCACATCGGCCCCTACGCCGAAGAAGGACGCACCATCCAGCGGATTCACGACTTTGCCAAGGAACAGGGATACCGGCTGCGGGGCAAGCATCATGAGATCTACCTGGGTGATCCCCGCCGTACCAAGCCCGAGCGGCTGAAGACGGTCCTCCGTCAGCCGGTAAAATAATAAGGGGGTTCAGAGCCGGCCTGACCACTGGCATGGGAAGTAAAAAAGCGCCTCTCGCCAGCGAAGCTTGGGCCATGGGAGTGGAATCTGCTCACAGAACAACGCCAGGGATTGGATGCAGACTATCAACGATAAATGAACGCATCTTTCACGATTTTAATTAATCCTGTTCATCATGTTAATCCTGTCTAACATGAATGGACAGGATAACAGGATAGACAAGATAGATTAATTTTCCTGTTAATCATGTACATCCTGTCAAAATTCAGAGGCAGATCATTTCTCCCCGATGCAGATCCCTTATGAAAAAAGGAGTGGCCGGTTCAGGGACTTGACCGACCACCCCTCGTGTAAACTGCCAGCAAACAATAAGATTGCTTACCTATGCCTATTCGTGGGGTGTCATGCGTGGGTTTTGGGGGTGGGTCATGAGATCCTTCACCGAATTGGCGGAGAGCCAGTCATGAGGAGGCACAAGTAAGCAAAAGAGTGGCCTATGTCCATACATTCCTATCAATCCATTGCAAGAAATAGTTTACTCATGTCAACAGCTAACACATCACTCCAGGCGCTAACCCGGATATATGGACATAAGCCTTAAACTTTTTTCCATCAAAGAGCGATTAACTACCGTCACATGATATAAAAGCAAATAGCGTGCCATATTTTACAGACAGGCAGTTATCGAGGGAGGGCAGAAGCCGATGACCGGCATCATCCACGCCAATGTATAGTGAATTGATTATGTTGATATAATCAGAAGCTTATGGTAGGCAACCTCTTCACAGGGAAGGGTCACGCATCGCCCGGCTGCTTGTCCCCGACGCTTTGGGTCGGGGGGTGACGCCTGAGTACTCCAACTCCATCAAGATTTTCCTGCTGAAGTGGTAGGGTATAACTCACCCCCTGGCCCTTCGGCCGGCTCGGTTTCGTGCCTATTCGTGTCAATTCGTGGCTGATATATCTTTGCGTCCTTTGCGCCTTTGCGGTTACTCTCCCCCCAAGCCTCAAGCCTCAAGTCCCTGGCCATAGGCGACTGACAACTGACCAGTTTACCCCGCCGCAGGCGGGGCGCACCACGCGAACGACGAACCGCCGCCGCCGGCTTATATTCCGGCGCTATGATGATGCTATATCGCCCCGTATGCACTCCCGCCACTGGTCTTGGAGCGGATATATTTTTCAACAGGGAGATTTACGCCCCTGTCCGGCGTAGTATGAACGTAGACGGATCTCGTCGGGGAGTACCCCTTAAAATGCGGAATTTTGTATGGATTTTGTGGAATTTTAGGGTGTCTTCCCGGTCCCGGCCATCTCCGGCAGGGAGATATCGAGGAGCACTGGATCGGGTTTGTCTTGTGCGAAGCCGGCCAGTGCCTCCCCGCCGGTTTCGTACTCTACCACCTCATAGAGGTCCTCTAAAATCACCCGCTTCAGCGGTTTTGTAACCCAGCATGCATAAATCAGAAGTACTCTATTCTCTGCTGCCCAAAGAGATCCCTAAGAGAGTTTCTGAATTTCAATTGATTCTTTCGGGGGTACTCCTCATGCTAAAGCTTGCCACCTCAGTTGCACATGCGTAAACTCGCTTTCGTTAGAGTTTAGCTTTTTCATATCACAACAGGGAAGTCCTGTGAGAATCAGGCGCTGCCCCGCAACTGTGTGTTCCTCCGGCTGACTCATGCCAGAGACCGGCGCGAAGGAACGAGCCAGACACCTGTCTTTCTTTTACCTTCGAGGGCGAGGTTAAAAGGTCTATGACACGACTGCACTTCACCCCGAAAACGACTTCGGGGTTTTTTGTTACCAGATAGCATCTGCCGACAGCGACACCTGTCCAGATCAGTATGGATGGTGTCAATTGATCGGACCTCTTGCCGGGTCTGGTCACGCAACCATTTCGCGCCCTCGCCTGCTCTGAACTTCCACGAAAGGAGGAAAAAATGCTGACAGGAATACGACTCAGCAAAGTGCTTTTTGCAATCACGGGATTGGGTCTTTATGTCTCCTTGATGGCGCCATTGGCTGGTCAGGATGAGGAGAAACCGGAGAAGGAATCGCAATACACCCTGCCGGAAGTCATTGTTACCGCCACCAGGGTAAATCAGCCACTGAAGGACGTACCCCTATCAAGCAGCGTGATTACCAGGGAGGCCCTGGAATCAGGCCCGGCCCTGGACGTAGGAGATATCCTGAGGACACAGGCCGGAGTTCACGTGAGGAGCTACAATCCAGGCGGCGTAGCTACGGCCAGTCTGAGGGGGGCACAATCATCCCAGGTGCTGGTTGTGCGAGATGGCGTTCCCATTAATGACGCGTTCAACGGACTGACCGATTTGAGCCGGTTGATGCTGGGCGGCATTGAGCGGATAGAGATAGTGCGCGGTCCTACGTCACACCTTTACGGGGCCAATGCCCTGGGTGGCGTGATCAACCTGATCACCCGTGAGCCTGAACAGAGGAGAGACCTCACGGTAGCCTATGGTAGATTCAATACTCAACAATACCAGATTCATGCCGGGCAGGGTAGTAGAGAAAAGGGCGCTATGGTCTCGGCTGTTGTTAACAAATCGGGAGGATGGCGCGGTAACGATGATTTCCTGCACCGCGGTGTGCTAGGCAGAGTTAACACCACCATCGGCAAGGTGCAAGTGAGCGTTTTAGCGGGCTACGATGACTCTGAGGTTGGTGTCCCCGGTCCAAAACCGGATAGCGCCGCCACCCACGGCAACAATGACGTGACGAGCCTGTTTGATCGCCAGAAGACCAACAGCCTTTACGGGCTGCTGTCTATCGAGTCCAATCTTGGAAATGACTATAGCCTGCAGCTCAGGCTGCGACCTGAACGAAGCACTACTGTCTATGAGAACAAATATGACGATTTTAATGGCCTGACTAATCTCGGCCACAACCAATATACAGCACAAAACTTGAGGCTCAGCGGTCAAGTGGAAAAACGGATGGACACAAACCACCTCCTGGCTGGCTTTGACGTGATCCAGGAGCGCGGTTTTGCCGAACAGAGAACCACTTTCGAAGCCACGGGTGAAGAGAGTACGGTTAAGTGGAGTCCAGCCACACACTCATCAGCCCTTTGGTCGGAGTATATCTGGCGCAGGACCAACCTTGTGGCGGTGTTCGGGGCTCGCTTGGACTATCATTCCACCTATGGTTGGCACACCAGTCCCAGTCTTGGAATCATCCTTCATCTGGGAGCAAATACGGTCAGGTTTTCCGCGGGAGAGGCCTATCGGGCACCCTCCTTTAATGACCTTTTCTGGCCGAACGCCGGCAATCCGGGGTTGAAAAGCGAGACCGGCATTGCCTATGAAATCGGGTTAGAGCATAGCATTTCTCAAGCGATCAGAGGGAATGTCGCTGTTTTCAGGAGAGATGTGGATGATATGATCGCCTGGGCCCCAACCGGTTTGAACGGATTGTGGCGACCGTCAAATATCAATCGCTACCTACTCAACGGGGCCGAAGCCCAACTTATTGCCCAGAAAGAGGTTTTCGACGCCCGGTTGAGTTACACCTATCTTGATGGGCGGCAAACCAACCTGGAGGTGGTTTTTTCAGACTGGATGACGGGTGATCAACGCCTCGAACATATCGAGCGTCCCGCTACGTTCATCCCGACACATAACCTTGGTTTCAACCTGACATACACAAGCGCCTTTTTCAAAATAAATCTGAACGGAGAGACCAGAAGTGAGATTGTAAACTACTATTCAGACGAATATACCAACCCGGCTGCGGAGGTATCTATGATTGAGAAGAAGCTGCCTGCCAGGACGGTGATGAACGTCAGGGTAAGTTGGCGCCTGTGGAAAGTTGAGCCGTTTTTAGAAGTCCGAAATTTGCTCAATACCTCCTATTGTGAACAGTTCGGATCAGAACTGGTTGACGGTGACTATCCCATGCCCGGCAGGACTTTTGGAATCGGTCTGAGAGCGGAATTCTGATGTGGGGATCAAGGCCCTTTGTAATGGCCGAATGCTCCCGCTCCCGGTATCGGGCGGCGATATAGTGCGCCCATTCTTTAATGGCGGCAAGCGGCGAACCCGCCCGCTCAGAGCGTTTCAGCGAGGGCTTCCCGTTGGGCAGGCTCCTGGCCAGGCTC
>CAZULW010000001.1:0-139027 GCA_964621455.1 uncultured bacterium | reverse complement strand
TGATGGATTCCCTGACGAGGGTAGCCATGGCCCAGCGGGAAATCGGCCTGGCCGTAGGCGAACCGCCCACCACCAAGGGTTACACTCCGTCCGTGTTTGCCCTTTTGCCTCGATTGCTGGAACGGGCCGGCACCAATCCTCACTCCAGTATTACCGGTCTTTTTTCGGTGCTGGTGGAAAGCGACGACCTGACTGATCCTATCGCCGACGCCGCCCGGTCGGTGCTGGACGGCCATATTGTCCTTTCACGTGATCTTGCCAACCGCGGCCACTACCCGGCGGTGGATGTGCTTCAGAGCGTCAGCCGGCTCCGTCGGGAAATCACCGATGCGGAACATAATAAGCTCGTGCAGCAGGTGGTGGAGCTGCTTTCGGTGTACCATGATTCGGAAGACCTCATCAACATCGGCGCCTACAGTCCGGGCAGCAATCCACGAATTGACTACGCGATCACCAACATCGACAAGGTAAACGCCTACCTGGCGCAGGATGGCTCCACCAAGTCCGATTTTGAGGAAGCCAGGGCGGATCTTGTTAAGCTTTGCAAGGATATGGAGGCGGGCAGTGGCTAAGAAAGGTTTCCAGTATAAACGCCTCCTGGACATTAAGTCCCTGATCTTGAATCTCAAGTCCCTGGCGCTGCGTGAATCAGAAAGTAAACAGCGCAGCAAGAACGAAAGACTGCAAAGAATTCACGCGCAGAAACAGACGCATCTCAAAGCTGATAATCCGTCTTCAAGTAATCATGAGCGGGCCTTGTCTTCCCGCGACCTGCAAGTACGCACCTGGTACACCGAGCAGCTGAATGAAGACCTCCGGAGCCAGGTTCACGAGGTGGGGATAGCGGAGCAGGAGGTGCAGAAGCGCCGCAAGGTCGTAGAGAAATCTGCCAGGGAGAAGCAGTCCCTGGAGAAGCTGAAAGAGCACCAGGACCAGGCGGCCCTCAAGGAAACAGAGCGGAAGGAGCAGAAGCAGCTAGATGAAATCGCCGGCCGTCAGCATTCTCAAGTCGGAGGATCGAGGCAGCCATGAAAAAGATTCTCATGGGACTCGCCATGGCACTGATGTTTTTCGTGCTTGTGGTCGTGTTATTTATTCTCGTTTTTATTTTCTTTTTCCCCGGCGAGGAGGAGATGCTGGCGAACGGAGAGATTGTATCCAGTAAAGAAATGCAGGTAATCATCCAGGAGCGTGACTCCCTGTTGGTCGACGTGGATAGTCTCCTGGCTGTGTTGGCACAGAATAATGTTGCCCTCGACAGCCTGGAGCGGGAGTTGGCCTTCGGGGATGCTACCGTAAAGGGCCTGGAAGGACGCCTGCAGGTAAAGGACGCGGAGCTCGAGTCTCTGCGTCAGGTGGAAGTGAATGCTCAGGATATGGCCAAAACGTTCGCCACTATGACGGTGACCGAACTGACGCCTATTGTTGCTAAACTCAGCGACGAGGTGGTCACGGACATCTATAAGCATACCACCAACAAGCGAAGGAAGTTCCTGTTGGCAGCCCTCGGTGACGATCGTGCCGCGGCGCTGACCAACAGGCTGGTAAAACAAAAAGGAAGCTAATGATGAACAGTGGTGGAGCCCAGGTCTTCCAGGCCGGCCACCCCCGGTTGATCAGTATGAAAGGGAAGGGTAAAGGTAAGGGTGCCCTGGCGGCATCTTTGGCCGGATCCCTTTTCTCCCTGGTTCCTGGAGCCGTTTGGCGCGCTCAAGGGTTCGGTGGCATGCTGCAGCAGCTGCGGGGACACAAGCCTGGACCGGGCATACAACTGACTCGCAAGCCGGCGGTTGCTGGCCAGAGCCCACCACGGGGCGGTGATCAACCACCACTCCCGGTGGCGGCCTTCAACCGGTGGCAAACGGGTTCGGCGAATACCCCTGTTCTTTGGCTTGGTGAGGCAGTCCGGAACCCACAATCCCCACAATCCCCGGAAGGGATCGGAAACCATATTCCAAGCGTCCCTGCGGGGGGGATACCATCTCATGCTGTTCCACAGGTTGAGAGTGGGAACCTGGCGGATGCCTCCTTGAAGGCTTCTAAACCTGGTTCGGAGGCTGATTTTCCGGACCCCGGGCAGGCTCCCGGGGCGCGACCAGCATTACATATCACTTCCCGGACAGGGAAGGTGGAGGTCGCCGGGAAACCAGCCGAACCGTCCGGTATGAGTACGGAAGCTAGCGTTGCCACCAACGCTCAGCCATCAGGAGTTCCACCGGTAGTTACCCCTGTGGTCACTACCCCGGGACACCGGCCCGAAACCGGGGACATTACCCGGTCTTCCCGGCCGGCTGGCATTCTCGGGAACTCCCAACCGTCTCACTCCGCCCGTCCGTCAGCCCCCGACTCAAAGTGTCGGGGGTCAGCCGACCGGATGGGAGTCCAGGTGGAGCCGAACCATTTATCCCCCGGGGTGAATGGCAAGGCTAAAGGATTGACATCCAAGCTCGTGGTCCCACAGCCCAACCCGCGCGTGCCTTTGACTCAGTCCGAAAGGGTCGAGACCGGGCACCAGGGTGGCGGCGGTGAAGCAGCCGCGGGTCGTATTACGAACCAGGGGAGGCTGGATTTGAACCAGTCCCTGCCGGATCGTCCGGAGGTGCCGATGGCGGCACAGCAAACCTCCAGGCGCGCCTCTCCCAGCCGGCCATCGACGCAGCAGCCAACCGATCCCCGGGTTACCCCGGTACAGGTTGGCGGCCAGCGTCCGTCATCGGCCGGACAAGGAGAGGGTGGCAGGGGAGATGGTTTCCATCCTGCCAACAGCCCCACCAACCAACAAGTGTCGCAGCGTCCCACGCCGGACGGCGATGGGATCAGCCGCGACTTCGTCAAACCCGTTTCGCTTGGGGTCCGCAAAAGCGGAGAGCATGTGGGGAATGAATCCCCGGCTCCCGTGACCCATTCCCTGCCGACACCGGCACCAGCGGCGGTGGAGGTTCCCGCCAACCTGGCTTCTCTGGCCCGGATGACGGCACTCCACTACAGCCGATTCGTCAGCGGTGAGCAACGCAGCAGCGTGTTCGCTTTTGATGGCGGGTCGCTGGGTAACGTCCAGCTTACGTTCCAGGAAAGTAATGCCGGGACCACCCTGCACATCCTGGTGGAATCGCTTGAGGTGCGTCAAGTACTCCAAAGAGCGCTTTCCAGCCTTGAGCAAGAGTGGGCCCATCAAGGGCTAGACTTTTCTGACGTGAGCGTGGAGGTGGGGGATACCGGTCGTGAGAGAGGTTTCCCCGGCCAGGGAGATCTCGCCCGGACCCCGGCAATTGATTCAGTGGTGACCGAAGATGTCGCCATTGATACAGAATCAGACAGCGTCAAAGACTACGGTTATAATACCGTGGAATTTGTCGCTTAAGAAAGGAGTGAATCCATGGTAGATGCCCCACAAGCCGCAGGTGGCAACCTGGTTCTCCCGGAAGGGATCCAGCCCCAAAACAGGGCAACCATCACCCACGATGAGTTTCTGACCCTGTTGATTGCGGAGCTGGCAAACCAGGATCCTCTGGCGCCTATGAAGAGCCAGGAGATGGCCACCCAGCTGGCCCAGTTCGGCAGCCTGGAACGCCTGTACAGTATCGACCAGAAAATCGGTGAGAGTCTCGATGTCGACCTGGTGATGAACCAGGCGATCAACAACACCATGGCAGCGAGCCTCATCGGTAGGGAGTTGGTCGCCGTCGGGGATAGTATTATCCTGAAGGACGGTGAGGCCAATCTCCACTTTAGGCTGGAAGATCCCGCCGCGGAGGTGACTATCACCATCCTCGACGAGTCCAGTCAGGTTGTCCGAACTATCAAACGTCAAGACCTGCTCGATGGGAAGCAGGCAGTCGTGTGGAATGGGACCGACGATTCAGGTCGGTTACTGTCCGATGGTGTCTATCGCTTCGAGATCACCGCCAGCGACGCGGACGGCAATACAGTGAATGCCGTTACAACCGCGTCCGGCATCATCACCGGTGTCAACTATGAAACCGGTGTGGCCATCCTGCTGGTAGGCGATCAGGAGTTCCTCATGGGTAATGTGATATCCATCCGCATACCGGAGGGTTAGACATGCGACCAGAAGAGTTGGAACTCCACACACGACTTCGCCCGCTCAGGCCGCCGCAGCCGGGGCCAGGGCCCCGCACTCCAGGTGCGAGCCCGGCGGAGAAAAAAACCGCCTTCTCCAAGGTGCTGGCCGGAGAGCTGGTATCCAGGGAGCAGACAGCCGATGTTTCAAAAGCGGCTGCCATGGTGGAATTCTCCGCCCACGCCCTGAGGCGGCTTCAGGAGCGGAACGTTACGTTATCACCTCACAACCTGCAGCGCCTGGACAACGCCGTCCAGCTGGCTGAGCGGAAGGGCAGTGTCAATACCCTGGTTCTCATGGATGACACGGCCTATATCGTGAGTGTGAAGAACAAGAAGGTGATCACGGCGATCACCAAAGACGCCGCTGTCGATAACGTGTTCACGCAGATCGACAGCGCGACGATTGTGTGACATAGAAAAGGCAAGGCTGGCCCCATTTAGGCTGGTCCTGTCCCTAACTGAAGGGATCCCTTCGGGGAAGTTATCGGGACCGGCGGTCAGGGAAGCCTTGATCCTGCTGAACGACTGAGGCAGGGTCTTAGCCATAACCTGAAAATAGAAGGGGATTTTACAATGCTGAGATCTCTTACATCAGCAGTATCGGGGTTGAAGAACTTCACGATCCAGTTGGACGTGTTGGGTGACAACCTCGCGAATATCCGGACACTCGGTTTCAAGGCGAACCGGGCAATCTTTGCCGAAGGCCTGGCCCTGAGGTTGAGAGGCGCACAACAGGTCGGCCTGGGTGTTAACCTGAGCGCCACGGACACGGACTTTACCCAAGGAAGTCTGGAGTTTACCGGATCGCCTACGGATCTGGCCATCTCGGGAAATTCGTTCTTTATTTTGAACGATGGCGTGAGGGACCGGTACACCCGTGCTGGGAATTTCTTCTTCAACAGCGAGGGAGAACTGGTAAATCCATATGGCCTGAACGTCCAGGGCTGGATGTCCGATCGCACGACTGGCGAGATTAACACTATCTCGTCTCCGCAGAAGGTCGTCTTGAAGAACGAACCGTCACGGGCCGCGGCGACCGAGAACGCCTTCCTGTCCGGGAATCTGGATGCGACCGAGATACCCAAGGCGCAAGAGCTGTCGTCATCCCAGGCCTTCAAGGTCGGGGCCGTTCTCGCCGACGGGAGCACCGATCTTGATGCTTTGACCGTCGCAACCCTGACAAGTGGAGTGGATACAGTGGACATCACCGGCACGCTGGCGGATGGCTCGATTGTATCCGGGACTTTCACCTACGGCGTGGATGGAACAACCCTGGGCGAGCTAAAGGACTTCATCGGCGCGCTTTACGCTGGGAGTTCGACGGCTGCTATCGTTGACGGCAAGATCGTGCTTACAGATGACCTTCAGGACGGCAATCTCGTGCTCGGAGGTGGCCTTCCCAGCGAGACGCAGACCAGCATCAGTCTGGCAGGCACGATTGACCTGCCTCCCTTCGAGACCACCAAGGAAGGGTTTGAAGGGATACGTAACACCTCCACGACTGTCTTTGACAGCCAGGGTTTTGCCCATAACCTGGTCATTACCTTCACTAACAAAGGAGCGGGCAAATGGGCCTGGAAGGCCGTGATCGTCGGTGGCGATAAGACCGCGTTGGACCCAAACAGTGACGAGGGTACGATCCAGTTTAGTGATACCGGACAGGTCATAGCCTTCCGCGGGGAAGCGGGTGCCGCCCCCGAGATCACTATTATCCCTGACCCTCAAAGTATCGCCGCCCGGTTCACGGTACTGCTCGATGCCAGGGGGAGTGAAAGCTTTGCTGGGGGTACCCAGTTTGCTGCCGCTTCCAGCCTGGTCATTCGTGACCAGGACGGACGTCCAATGGGAACCCTCCTCCGTTTCACGATTGATGCAGAGGGTGTCATAACGGGTATCTTCTCCAACGATGAGTCGGAAACCCTGGCCCAGATAGCCTTAGTGGAGTTCAACAACCCTACCGGGTTGTTAAGGTCTGGGAATAGTCTCTTTGACCTTACTACCAGCTCTGGAGACGCCCGCGTTGGACGAGCGGGCGTGGATTTCTCTTCGGGTATCATCTCTGGATCGCTGGAGATGTCCAACGTGGATCTGGTTCAGCAGTTTACCGACATGATCACCGCGCAGCGCAGTTTCCAGGCCAACGCCCGGATGGTCACCACGGCCGACCAGATACTGGAAGAAACCATGAGGTTGAAGCGATAATCTTCGTTCAGCTCAATCGTTCTAAGCCTAGCGCTCAGGCCACCCTGTCCCGAAGTTTCGGGAGGGGGTGGCCTCAGGGCGCCGGGGGAATGTTTTTCAGGAGGGGTTAATTGGACATTGCCACCATTGCCGGCATCCTGGCAGGTTTTAGTTTTATCGTCATAGCCATAGCTTTAGGGGAATCTGGCGGAGGTTGGCTTCACTGGCCTTCCTTCATGATCGTGTTGGGGGGGTCTTCGGCCGCCACGCTGGTTAACTTTCCCATGGAGAAAGTGATTGCGACCTTCAAGGTGGCGGCCAAAGCTTTCCGCAAGGAGGAGAA
This sequence comes from uncultured bacterium, assembly GCA_964621455.1. GTDB lineage: Bacteria > Fidelibacterota > Marinisomatia > SCGC-AAA003-L08 > TS1B11. The sequence continues at coordinate 132,420 of CAZULW010000001.1, read as the reverse complement.
CAAAGAAGTGGAAGTAGTTCAACAGTTCTCGGATCTAGCCAAGGTAGCCCGCCGAGATGGTATCCTGGCCCTGGATAGACGGCTGAGTGAGGTTGAAGACCCCTTCATGCGGGTCGGGCTGGAAATGGCCGTGGATGGCACTGATCCCGATATGATCCTCGATATTATGGAGACCGAGATTACATCCGCTATTGAAAGGCACAAGACCGGCCAGGGAATTTTTACCTCGCTGGGCACGTATGCCCCGGCTTTCGGGATGATCGGCACCCTGATCGGTCTGGTGAAGATGCTCGGCAGCCTGGCTGATCCCGATAGCATCGGACCGGCCATGGCCATCGCGTTGATTACCACCTTTTATGGTGCCGTTCTCGGCAATCTGGTCTATCTTCCCATGGCCGGCAAGTTGAAGAGCAAGTCGGCCAGTGAGATCATGTTCAAGCGGATGGTTATCGAGGGTGTATTGTCTATACAGCGGGGTGTCCACCCCAGGAATATCGAGCGCAAGCTCATGAACTATATCGCTCCCAAAGACCGCGGCACTGAGGAAGAAGGCGCAGAGGAGCTCCCTGAAGTAGGAGTAGGAGAAGAAGTAGGAGAAGAAGTAGGAGAAGAAGTAGGAGAAGAAGTAGGAGAAGGAGAAGAAGTAGGAGAAGGAGAAGAAGTAGGAGAAGGAGAAGAAAGTGGCTAAAAAATTTGAGACCGAAGATGAAGGTATGCCCGGTGGTCCTCACTGGATGACCACCTATGGAGATATGGTGACCCTCCTCCTGTGTTTTTTCATCCTGATGTTTGCCATGTCGACCGTCAACGAGCAGAAGTTCCTGCAGGCAAGGAATTCCCTGGCGCAGGCCCTGGGCCTGGGGATCTTGCCTAAGAACATAGGCCTAATCGGCGAAGTATCCCCGGCCATCGGGACTACCGGCATTTCCCGGGAACAACGGGAACAAATTGATATAGTCGAAAGCATGGAACAGATCGCGGAAATATTTCAGGAGGAGGCCCTCCAGGACCTGGCTAGCATTGACATCACAGGTCCCGGGGAAGTCTTGATCCGGATGGGTGACAAGGTGTTGTTCGCCCCCGGCGAATCGGAACTCAAACCTCAGGCGATCAGAGTCCTGGCTGGGATTGCCAACTCGATCCAGGAGAAAACGGAGAAGGTTTACATAGAGGGGCATACCGATAACGTCCCTATCAGTACACCGGAGTTTCCCTCTAACTGGGAACTATCCACGTCTCGGGCCTTAAGCGTCGTACGATTGCTGGAGGAAGCAGGTATCCCGCCCGAGCATCTGGCGGCGGTTGGCCATAGCCAGTATATTCCCATAACGTCCAACGATACTCCGGAGGGTAGAGCGAAAAACCGCAGAGTGGAACTCTGGATTACATGGAGCCGCCAGATCGATGAGTGAAATTGGAGAACAGGAAAACCCAATTGAAGGGTCTGATCGACAACTTGAAGAAGCTGCGGGAAGGGAATCCCGGCCGCTACCACCCTTTGTCAAATTAATTATCCTGCTGGCCGGAGTCCTGGTGTTAGTAGCGGGAGCATATTTCCTGACCCAAAGGGTGATTCTGCCACAGGTGAGGGGAATCTCCGTAGTGGAAAAGATGACCGAGGTTAAGCAAAGACTGCAGAAGCCGAAAAAGGAAACGGAGAAGAAAAAGAAGAAGGGACCGGTGATCAAGTACCCGATTACCGGAATCACGGCCAATATCGGAGATCCCAGGCAGCGGACGTTTGTGGCGATGGATATCATAGTGGAAACAACCTCGGAAGAGTCCCGGGACGAGATGGTTGATAAGGATTACCAGATTCGTGATGCCCTCATTTTCTATTTCAGGGGGCGCACTCTCAGTGAAATTGCCACCAGGGAGTTCCTGATAACCGCGCGAGATACGGTGCGTGGCATCATCAACTCGATCATTGAGAGTGAGCCGGTGGATACGGTTTTTTTCACCACTTTTCTCATTCAATAAGGAGGTCACTGTGGCCAAGATACTCAGCCAGGCTGAAATAGATGCTCTTCTTTCAACGGTTACGGAAGATACGAGCGATTTGGAGCGGGTGGCGGGCGGTCCACCCCGGCGGGTGGCACTTTATGACTTCAAGCATCCCAACCTTATCTCCAAAGAGCAGATGCGGCTCCTGGAGAATATCCACGAAAACTTCTCCAGGAACTTTGGCATGTTTCTCTCCGCCCAGTTGCGTATGATCGTGGAAATTGAGCTGCTGGCTATTGATCAGCTGCTCTATTCAGAATTCGTCATGTCAATTGCCCCACCGGGGGTTCTGTACGTGATAGAGATGGAAGAGCCGGCGGGCGAGTCAATCGTGGAACTCAGTCCCAGTCTGGTCATCTTTATCGTAGAGAAACTCTTCGGCGGCAAGGGTGCTTTCTCCACTTCAGCTTCACGGACCATCTCCTCCATCGAACAGAAAATCATGCACCGGGTAATTGAGCGGGGAATTCAAGAACTGGCCAACGTTTGGACTCCGGTAGCTCCCCTCAAGATCAACATCACCCGGTATGAGAGTAATCCTGAATTCATCCAGATTATTCCGTCTGCGGAGCCGGTAGTGGTGGTTTCCTTACAGGTCAAGATTCACGATAACAAAACCCTGATGAACTTCTGCTATCCGTACAGCTGGATGTCCGATATGATAGGACGCCCGGAGCTTCAGGAAAAACTCCAGTTCGGATCAGGGGAAACCTCTACTGAAGATCGCGGCATGTTGGAAGGCCACCTTTTAAAGGTCACCTGCCCGGTCAGTGCGACCCTGGGGGGAACCTCCATTACCATTCAGGATTTTATAAACCTGCAGGCAGGCGACCTCCTTGTTTTGAATGAGAAGCCGGACGAGGAGAACACCATTCTCATCAAGGAAAAACCTATGTTCAAGGGAGTTATCGGTCGGCGTGACAAATATCGCGCTGTTCTCATTACAGACATAATTGAAAAGGGGAAAAGCCATGCAGTATGATGAGCTCAGTCAGAGGTATCAGGATGCGGCCAAGGAGCTGCTGCCTTCCCTGAGTGAAGTTGGGGAACAGACCCTCCAGGAGAAGATCAAGATCCAGTCAGATGAGCCCACTTCCCTCACAGGGGAGTTTACGCTGAAGCATGAATACCCGCTGTTGAAGGTGACACTGGGCAGCACCACCGATGTTACCTACGCGCACTCCTTCCTCATGGACAAATCCGTGGCGGGACTGATCTTCAGCTGGATGGTGGGAGGCGAAGAACCCAAAGAGGTCGGCGAAGAGCACTTGGATGCAGTTAAGGAGGTAGCAGCCCAGATCCTGGGACAACTCCAGACGACTTTTGAAGGTGAAAAGTTCAGCTTCTCTGCCGGGGATGTACAGCTGGTTGAAGTCCCTTCGCAAGAAGATCTGGGGCTGCCGGAGGAAGGGCTCGTGACCACCTACCGCTTTTCTCGAGGCAAGCAGAAGAAGGAGTATCTCATTACCCATGTATTGACAGGTGATCTGATAGCTGCGGAAGCCGTAGAGGAATCCGGGGCTGAAGAGGCCGTAGAGGAATCCGGGGTTGAAGAAGCCACCGACCTGGCTGAAGACCTTGCCGAGGACCTGGCGGGTGATGAAGATATCACCAAAGAAGTGGCCGAGACCGTGACCGGCGACCTGCCCGTGGAAGGGGACGAAGACCTGGGTGTTACGGCGGATATGACGGCCCTGTTTGGTGGCGAAGTTGATGAGGGCGGTGTTGTGGAGGTCAGCCCGGCCGAGTTGGACGAGCTGGCGGAGCCCCTCCCTCGCGACGGCAAGGGACGCAAGATCGACCTGCTTCTCGACGTAGAGTTGGATGTGACCGTGGAGCTGGGTCGCAAGGTCATGGTCGTGGAGGATATCCTGCGGCTCGGGAAGGGCGCGGTCATCGAGCTCAACAAGCTGGCCGGTGAGCCGGTGGACGTCCTGGTCAACGGTAAAAAGCTGGCCGAGGGTGAAGTGGTGGTAGTCGAAGATCACTTTGGTGTCCGCCTGACCCATCTGCTGGAACCCTCCGAACGCATCAAGAGTCTGGGCAAGTAGTGGCACGATTAGATGCCCGCCGGGTAACCAACCTGATCTTGATCGGGGTGCTGGCCGTGGTTGTCGTCATCGGGTTTTCGCTTCAGACCCGGTCGATCGAGTCCCGGGCGAAGAAACCCCAAACGGAAGCAACGACAGCGCCGCCGGAGGAAGAACCCGTCCCACAGATCCAGGGCGCGGACGAAGAGCCCGCCCGACAGACCACGTTCACCACCGGGAATGACCTGTCTGCCCAATTGTGGAAAACCATTGTGTACGTGGCCCTCATTCTGGCAGCCATCCTGGTGGGGGCCCGGGTTATCAAGCGCTATGGGGGCGAACGGCTCAAGCAGGCCTCCTCGCCTGACATCCGCATTTTAGGGCGACGGTATATCAGTCCCAAGCAGTCCATCGCTATGGTAAAAGTGCGACATAAGGAGCTGCTGCTGGGTATAACTGATCAATCCATTCGGTTGTTGTATGATTTTACACCTGAAGAAGAGGAACGGAATGGCACGGAGTTTGCCTGATATCCAGCGGAAACCAAAACATGATAAGACGCTGGTTACCGCTACTCGTCCTTGCAACGCTCGTGTTCGGGCTGCCGCTTCCCGCCTGCGGCCAGTCCGGTGGCATTCCGGCTATTAATCTCTCTATCGACTCCCTTTCCACTCCCGAGCAGTTAAACACTACTATTCAGATCGTGATTCTAATCACGATCTTGTCCCTGGCCCCCTCGATCCTCATTATGACTACATCCTTTACCCGTATCGTGGTGATCTTTCACTTTCTTCGCCAGGCTATCGGTACCCAGAATGCGCCCTCCAATCAGATCCTGATCAGCCTGGCCCTGTTTCTCACCTTCTTTACTATGAGCCCGGTCCTGCGTGAGGTTCATTCCACGGCTTTGCAGCCCTACCTGGACGATGAAATCGAACAGCAGGAGGCCCTCGCCCTGGCCTCAGCACCCATCAAGAAATTCATGATATATCATACCAGGGACAAGGACCTGGCCCTGTTTGCCGGTTTCCATCCCGATCAGCTGGCCAAAACGCCTGAGGATCTCTCGCTGATGGTGGTGGTACCGGCCTTTATGATCAACGAGCTGCGCATCGCGTTCCAGATCGGTTTCATGCTCTATCTCCCCATGCTGCTCATTGATATGGTGGTATCGGCCGTACTTATGTCTATGGGAATGATGATGCTCCCGCCCGTCATGATCTCTATGCCGTTCAAGGTCCTCCTTTTCGTGTTGGTTGACGGCTGGTATCTGATTGTAGAATCTATCATTAATGGGTTGCGCTAGCCATGAGCACTGATTTCGTCGTTTTCATAAGCCATAGGACCCTCATCACGGCCTTATTCCTCCTGCTGCCTATACTGGGAAGCGCCCTGCTGGTAGGTGTTCTGGTGGGATTGTTTCAGGCCGTTACTTCCATTCAGGAGATTACCCTTACCTTCGTCCCTAAAATCGCGGTGGTGGGCCTGGTCATTCTGCTGCTGATCCCGTGGATGCTGGACCTGGTAATCGGGTTCAACCTCCTCATTTTTGACCAGATCACCCAGATAGCACAATGAACCTGTCTATCCTGGACCTGCTATCCGGGTGGGGTGTTTCCTTCATGCTGGTGTTGACCAGGGTTTCGGCCATGATCCACGCCTTTCCTTTTTTCGGCTCACCGGCCATTGCCACGCGGGTGCGGATATTAATCACCCTGGTTATCAGCTTCATGCTCCTGCCGGTGGTGGGGGTGGAAGGATTGGGCATTGATTGGAACCTGGGCCACCTGGCCCTCGGCGTTGGCAGGGAACTAGCGGTGGGGCTCATCATAGGGTTCGGGACCAAGTTTATGTTCGAGGCATTCTCCCTGGCCGGCACGTTTGCGGGCCGCCAGATGGGCTTTGCCATCGCAGAGCTGGTGGATCCCGTTACCAGTGCCCCCCAGTCTATGGTTGGGCAGTTCTGGGCCCTGGTAGCTATACTCCTGTTCCTGGCGGTGGACGGTCATCATTTTCTGATCCGGTTACTGGTGCAGAACTTCCAGATAGTCCCATTGAATACCGGCGTGCTGCAGCCGGCGTCGGGCCAGATGCTGATCACCGGTTCTAACGAGATGTTTCGGTTGGCCCTGAAACTGGCCGCCCCGGCGATCATACTCACCCTCATGGTAGATGTGGGCGTGGGTTTTCTCTCCAGGGCCATGCCTCGTTTGCAGGTCTTTTTTGTGGCTCTACCTCTCAAGCTGATCGTCGGGATTTTCGCCCTGATAGTCTCCCTCCAGCTGTTCCAGGCCCTGTTTTCCACTGTTTATAACGAATTCCAGGAATACGTGGTGACGCTGCTCGCCACCATGAGGGGCTGAAATGGCGGAACAACCGGCACAGGACCGCACTGAAGAAGCAACCCCGAAACGTATCAGGGAGGCACGGGAAAAGGGCGATGTTGCCCGGAGCATGGAGCTCACCTCCGCCGTCTTGATGCTCACGGTACTGCTGCTGTTCTATTTTAACGGTGAGGCTTTCCTGCGCGGCCTGTCAAGCGTGATTCGGGATGTATACAGCTCGCTGGCCACCATTTCCCTTAACCCCGGGAATCTGCCCACCCTGGTTGCCTGGATTTCCGGTCGGGGCATCCTCATCCTGGGGCCTGTCCTGATTACGGTGTTGATCGCAGGTCTCCTAGTGAATTATTTACAGGTAGGGGTAATATTTTCCACCAAAGCCCTGGGTCCCAAATGGGAACGGGTCAATCCCATGACCGGGCTGAAGCGGATTTTCTCGACGAGAGGCCTGGTGGAATTGATCAAGGGCATTCTTAAAATAATCATCGTTGGCACGATTATTTACGTTTATCTGGCTGACCGCGTCAAGGACTACCCGTTTTTGACCTATATGACGCCGTTGCAGATCATTGGAGCCCTGGGCTCGGACCTCCTCAAGATCGGGGGCTACGTCGGCATTGCTTATTTAATAATGGCCGCCGCAGACTACACCTATCAACGCTGGGAGTACAAGCGCAAGCTGCGCATGAGCCGGCAGGAGGTGAAGGATGAGTACCGGCAGACCGAGGGTAGTCCTGAAGTTCGCGCGCGGGTCAGGCAGATGCAGCGGGAGATGAGCCGCAACCGGATGATGGCGGAGGCCGCCCGCGCAACGGTAGTAATCACCAACCCGGTGCACATAGCGGTGGCGCTAAAATATGACGAAGAGGATACCACATTGGCGCCTGAGGTGGTGGCCAAAGGACAGCGGAAGATAGCTGAGAGAATAAAGGAGGTAGCCCGTGCTCACGGCGTGCCCATCAAAGAAAGTCCCTTACTGGCCCAAGCCCTCTTCAAGAGTTGTGAAGTAGGGGATGAGATACCCTATGCCTACTACAAGGCTGTGGCCGAGATCCTGGCCGAGATTTTCTGGGAGCGCTATGGTCACGGTCGGAAAGCGGTGGGCGTCTCCCCGGCGCTGTAAGGTGAGAACTGACGGAAAGAAATCATGCGTTTTCTGAGAACAGCAGATATTGGCCTGGGAGCCTCCGTTATCCTGATACTGGCGGTGATGCTCATTCCGATGCCCACCTTCCTCATGGACGTTTTTCTGGCTATGAGCATATTGGGTGGGCTGGTTATCCTGTTTGTATCCCTGTTTACCCTCAGGCCGCTGGAGTTCTCCGTCTTTCCCACACTGCTGCTCCTGGTTACCCTTTTCCGCCTGTCCCTGAACGTGGCCACTACCCGGCTTATACTGGGCCGGGGTTATGCCGGCGAGATCATCCAGGGCTTTGGCTCCTTTGTGGTCGCGGGCAACTATGTGGTGGGCTTTATCATCTTCATGATCCTGGTGATTATCAACTTCATGGTTATCACCAAGGGTGCGACCCGCATCGCAGAAGTGGCCGCCCGCTTCACCCTGGACGCCATGCCCGGCAAGCAGATGGCCATTGATGCCGACCTTAACTCGGGCCTGATTGATGAGGACGAGGCCCGCCAGCGACGGCGCCAGATCGCTTCCGAGGCGGACTTTTACGGGGCGATGGACGGTGCCGCCAAGTTCGTGCGTGGTGATGCCGTCGCCGCGTTGCTGATTACGGGCATCAACATCATCGGCGGGCTGGTTATCGGCACCCTGCAGGGAGGTATGGCATTGGGCGACGCGGCCCGGAAATACACCCTCCTGACCGTCGGCGACGGCCTGGTGGCCCAGATTCCCGCCCTCATCATTTCCACCGCCGCCGGTATTATCGTTACCCGCTCCACCACCGAACACGACCTGGCAAGAGACGTGGTCAGCCAGATTTCCGACCAGCCCAGAGCCCTTTTTATCGCCAGTGGTGCCCTAATCCTGGTAGGCTTCATCCCGGCCATGCCCTTCTTCCCCTTCTTCATCCTGGCCCTGGCCCTCGCCGTTGGTGGCTTCCTCAAGTCGCGGTCCAAGGTCCTCGAAGCGAAAAAGCTGGCCGAAGCTGAAGAGGCCAAGGTGGAAATACCCGAAGAAAAAATTGAAGCCTTTCTGCATCCCGACCCCTTCGAAATTGAGATCGGCTACGGCCTTATCAGTCTGGTGGATACCGCCCAGGGCGGCGACCTGCTGGGCCGCATCTCCTCCATCCGCAAGAACATCGCCCTGGAACTGGGAGTAGTGATTCCACCCATCCGTCTCCGGGATAATATCAACCTGGGGGCCAATGAGTACATCTTCAAGGTTCATGGGATCACCGTGGCCAGAGGAGAGGTCATGTTAGGCTACTACCTGGTGTTAAATCCCGATCCGGAAACCGGCCTGGTGGGCATCGAGACGGTGGAACCCACCTTCAACCTGCCCGCCCTGTGGGTCTCTGAGGAACAAAAGACCAAGGCTGAGGCGGCGGGCTATACGGTGGTCGAACCGCCGGTAGTTATCGCCACTCACCTCATGGAGGTGCTCAAGTCCCACGCCTACAAGCTCCTGGACCGCCAGGAAGTGCAGAAGATGCTTGATGACTTGAAAGAGGAGAAAGCGGCCGTGGTAGAGGGACTCACGCCGGACATTCTACCCCTGGGAGTTATCCAGCAGATCCTGCGGAACCTGCTCCGGGAGGGAATCCCTATCCGCAACCTGGTGACTATACTGGAAACGATGGCGGACTATGCTCACATTACCAAGGACGTAGATACCCTGACCGAACACGTTCGTACCGCCCTGGCCGACACCATTACTGACATATTCAAATATGATGACAAGCCCCTACCGGTGGCCACCCTCGATCCGCGGCTGGAGGACCATATCCTCCAGGCCACTAAGAAAGGGGAGGTTTACATGGGCAACCTGGGCCTGACGCCGGACCAGGTGAAGGACGTACTTACATCTATCGGTGAGCAGGTGGAACAGATCGTGCGCGAAGGAGGCCGGCCGGCCCTGTTGGTGTCGTCGCCCATACGGCGGAGTGTGCGCCAGTTCACCGAGCCCGTGCTCCCCAACGTGGCCGTGCTTTCTTTTTCGGAATTATCACCCACTGTGCAGCTGAGGTCTGTTGGAACGGTGAGGTATCCTGATGTTGTTTAAGACCTACACAGCTTCCAGCGAACGCGAGGCCCTTGATCTGGCCAAGGAAGAACTTGGTAGTGATATCATGATTCTGGAGCTGCGCCGTGATCGGGGAAAAGACCTGCCGGAAGGTAACGGCCAACAGGTTATCTTGAAGGTGGGTGTGCCCCCACGGTCAATGGACCGCCGCGGTGCCATCAACAGTGCTTATGGACGGGGGAGGCCGCGGCTCGCAGCGCCGAAGTCCAGCCCAGTGGAGTCCCTGCCTTCCCAGGATGAGGCCGAGGTAGCTGAGCTCTTTCTCCTGCGCAGGCAGCTGCGGAGTGTGAAGGCCCAATTGCGGGCCGCCAGAAGCTGCCCCTTCCTGGAGCCGTTTGATTTCTGCTTTAACCTGTTGACGGAGGCGGGCACGCCGGATCACGTGGCCGAAATTCTCATCATGCGTACCGAGGAACAGCTGGTGGGTATGGGCGATGCGGGCCCTGTTCCCCGGAGTGAAGCCCTGGCAGAGCTCAAACGCCAGATCTCTTACCTTTTTATTCCCCAACCCGCAAAGCGGTCGCGCAGAAAGCGGGAAGTGGTGGTTGTGGTGGGTCCTTCCGGTGCGGGCAAAACTTCCCTCACCGTCAAACTGGCATCTCATCAGGCCGTCTACCGCGATCGACGCGTTGGTATCATCTCCACGGACATCTTTCGCGCCGGCGCCAACGCCGGACTGAAGTCCCTCGGGAAAATTCTCTCGGTACCCATTATCGAAGTTCGACAGGTGGATGACATCTCACGTGCTCTGACAAACCTGGCGAAATATGACGTAATTTTGGTGGATACCCCTGGTCGCAGTCCGCTCTCTAAGGGCAGCCTGCCGGATCTTCAAACCCAGTTGGCTGTGCTGCAGCCTACAGAAACCCTCCTTGTGCTCAGCGCCAATATGGCGCTGGAGGAGTTATGGCTCTTTACAGGGCTGTACCAGGGGATCCATCCATCAGGCCTGGTAGTGACTAAGCTGGACGAGACCAGCAAGCCGGGCAAAGTACTGGGACTAGTTGATGATTCCAGCCTGCCGCTGAAGTATGTCACAGCTGGGCGGGCCGTGCCTCATAGTCTGGCCGTGGATGTGGGACCAGCGGTGATCAAACGACTGCCATTAACAGTAGTGGGGGGTTAAGTCGGTGACCAGTTCCGTGCCGAAGCTGGAGGCTACGGTCCAGGCCAGGCAGCGTCAACCGGCGAAAAGAGAGATACTCCCTGAAATCATTACCGTTACCAGCGGCAAAGGTGGGGTGGGAAAAACGAACATTGCGGTGAACCTGGGGATCTTGCTCGGGCAGCGCCGGCAGCGGGTTTTGCTCATGGATGCGGACCTGCATCTCGGCAAACTGGACGTGGTGATTGGCGCCACGCCTCGTTACACGCTCGCCGAGCTCGTGGACGGTAGCCGGACGCTGGAGCAGATTATTATGAATCACCCGTCGGGGATTGATATCCTGCCGGCCACTTCCGGCGATCTGAACCTCATGGAAGCGGATGCCCAGATGCTCAAGATGCTGGCGGAATCTTTTGCTTCCATTCAGGCTCGTTATGATTACCTTATAGTGGATACCGGAGCGGGTGTTAACCCAACAGTCTTGACTATGGCTTTGGGCGCGGATAAAGTAATTTTAGTGGTTACTCCTGAACCGGCATCCATTTCAGATGTTTATGTCATGATAAAAGTCATTCGCAGCAAGTCCCCGGAGTTGCCACTTATTCTATTGCCCAACCGGCTGAAATCGCTGGAGGATGGTCTGGAGCTGCACAAGAAGCTCAACCTGATCACCCAGAAGTTTTTAAAGACCAACCTCTGTTACGGGGGGTCGATTGTGGAGGATACCGCCATAGGACAGGCGATTATTCGACAGCGTCCCTATGTGGTTGAGTATCCCAAAAGCCAGGCGGCCCATAACCTGCAACTTGTCTGCCACCGCCTGCTTAAATTTCCACCGCAGCAGATTAAGTATCGGTCTAACATTTTTGATCGACTCCGGGTCAGTCGAAAGGAAGTAGAGTCGCTCTAAAATGCAGTCAGTCATTTATCAACTTACGCTTGTTATCGGACTGGGCACACTGGCGGTGTTGCTCATCAAGGGCGTCAGCCTGCAGGAAGCGCTGGTCCGCAGCGGCCTGGTGCTGGTGGCGGTATTGTTTTTGTTGATCATTGCTGGTAATATTCTACGATTTAGTATGCGTTCCAGGGGAACTGAGGAGGAAGAGGCAGCGAAGGCGGAACCTATTGAACATAAGGCGGAACCTGCCAGACGTGTGGTGGAGCCTGCTGGACGTGTGGCGGGGCCTATTGAACCCGTGAAGGAAAATGAGAGTGAGGGCGGTCAAGCAGCCGGAACTTAGCGGCGAGAGTATCCTCAGCGAGTACTACGCTACGAAAGACCCTGTCCTGAAGGAGCGGGCCATCAAGGAGTTCCTTCCGCTGGTGTATTACGTGGTCAACCGTATCCCGCTTCCGGTGACCGATGTCATCACCCGGGAGGATTTGGAGCAGAGTGCGATCCATGGACTACTGGAGGCCATTGATCGTTTTGATGAAGATCGCCAGGTCAAGTTTAAAACCTTCGCCTACAAGCGCATTTATGGTGCTGTAATTGATACCATCCGTCAGGTGCGGATTCTGAGCCGGACGAAACTGGAACGCTTGATGGAAGTACAAAATATCATTGAGAAGCTGACTCAGGAGCTACACCGGGAGCCTTCGGCAGAGGAGGTCTGCGAGGTGGCTGACATTTCACAGAACGAGTACTCAGAGCTGCTGGTGGCGGGGCAGATGAGCTTTGCCACCTTTTCACTTGATGATCCCATCGCTGGGGAACGAGATGCCTTTTCGAGGCAGATTGACCTCCTGGCAGATGTGGAATCTGAAGATCCGGAGAAAGCCTACATGATCGATAACCTCAAGTCGCGATTAGTCAACTTGCTCAAAGAAATGCCCGAACGGGAACGGCTGATTTTGGCCCTCTATTATTATGAAAACCTCACGCTGGTGGAGATTGGTCAGATTCTGAACATTTCCGAGTCTCGCGTGTCTCAAATAATGAGCAAGACCCTGGTTCAATTACGTGGTCAGTTGAAGTGATTGAAACTCTCGATCCGAACCTGAACCTGCCGCCGCCGCTGCAGCCGGATGCGCAGCAAACGGAGCCTATCAAACCGGAATCGGTGAAGATCGAGGAGCAGAAACTGGAAAGGAAGAAGCCCCGGGAGGAGGAGGAACAGGGAAGAAAACGCCGTGGTCGCAAGGACAAGGTTGAGCTGTCCAGCCAGCAGGGGGCCTCCGGCAAGGTACCTGACAGCGAAGAGGAGCAGGCCGATGGGGACGAGGAGGGACAGAGTGAGCCCAGAATCGACATTTTCATTTAAGCCGGGCGTGGTGTTTTTGGCGGCCTGGCTGGCAGGCGGCCTCCTGTGGGGGGCAAGCAGCAATTATGTGGCCTTGTTTTCCGCCGAGCAGCAGAGCTACCGGCGGATTCTCATCGATGGTGTGGGCAATCGACGTGTGGAGGTGGAGCTGGACAACCTGGGTCAGGTGGAGGTGAAGGTCTGGGGTGTCGATGAGCGGGCTTACGTGGGCCGCCGCGTGTATGAAAACGGATATTTCATCCCCGTGACCATTCAGGTTGATTTCCCCAGGAAAAATTTAATGTCCATTAAAGTGTCCGGCACCCGCTTCAGGGATTACGTTAGATATAAAATTGTGGACTCTGATATCTACGTTATCGACTTGTACATCCGGGCCTTGCCCCGGGAAAGCTATTTCCGGGAGGAAACCATTTCCGCCCTCTGGCCGGGGGGGCGATTCCAGCCGGACATAACCCCGGCAGCTCAGCTATCCGGGCCGGCCCAAGCCGGGAAGTATCAACCGTCAACGGTTCCCCGGACGCTGGCAAGGGGAATGGCCCCTTACCGGAGGATCGTCCTGCGGGCGGTGGTCTGGGCCGGGTGTGTTTCCGGTGTGCTGCTGGTCATCGGCCTGGTCCCGGTGTGGTTCATTCAGCGGAAGAAATCGATGATGACGAAGTCTGCCCCCTCACAACAAGCACACGCGGCGGGGGTAAACCAACCCACTATCTCCGATGCCCGGGTGCGGGCGGTTATGGCACTTAACGGTTCGCTGAGCTATGATGAGGCCACCCTTTTAGCTGCAATGGGAGGGGAAAAACCTTCAGCAAAGCCACGCGGATCGTTGTAGACCTGCCATCTGGCTGCTCTGCATCATGATTGGCCTTGAGTTTCTGCAAAAGATCGGAGAAATCCTCCAGAAAAGTTTGTCCAGCGAGGAAACCTACTCCGCCGTTTTTGACATCCTTGACGGCGTCATCGAGTTCGATTCAGCCACTTTGTTTGTCGTCCAGCCTGCCACCGGCGCCCTTGAAATGGCTGAGACCCGCGGCTCCCAGGTGGTGGACCTGGTCTCGGATGTAGCTTTTACGCGGGGAGGTGGCCTCAGCGGCTGGGTGGCATCACAGCGGGAGCCGGTTATTTTAGCGACGATAAGTGGTGCTCAAGCCACACGCGGCTTCCGTTCCCTGATCTCCGTCCCCTTGTGGTCGGGTGAGGAGCTGGAAGGGGTGCTCAACCTGGGGCACAAGGAACCCGGCTTTTATCAGACGGTAAACAGAACCGACCTTGAACGGCTGGGAACTCAACTCTCCTTGATCGTCGAACAGCTCCGGCTCAGATCCCAGCTCCAGGAAAAGCACCAGCTCCTTGAGAAGACTTTGCAGGAGCTGCGCTATGCCCAGAACACACTGGTGGAAAAAGAGCGGCTGGCAGCTATCGGCCAACTGGTGGTGCGGCTCAACCATGAGATCAACAACCCTTTGTCTATCATCATCAGCTTCATAGACCTGCTGACCGCCAAGTGTGAGAACAACTTCCCCGAGGCTACCGAGACCCTGGCCAAGATGAGGGAGGCCGCCTGCCGCATCAATGAGGTCACCAAGAAGCTGGAAGGTCTCCAGACCAGCGAAGCCGAGGAGTACCTGGGAGGAGTGAAAATGCTCAAGATCGACTAGCCCGCAGCTGCCCCGGAGGGAATATTTTCCTACCCCTCACCTCTATCGCCTGTTCGCCCACTCCACGCTGCTTCCCAAACCCCTGAGATTCAGACTATATGATTTCCCTGGATAGACCATCTTCCCTTCGATAAATGGGGCCTGAGCGGGGAAAAGATGACCCCGCCGCTACCTTTTGGCACGGCATTTGAAACTACAAACGCCAACAAGACATGTTTAAGAGGATGCCATGGAATTTGACCTGACGAGAGTTGCCAGGAATATGACCCGTAACCTTTTCGGGACCGATATCGTCGCCAACAACATGGCGAATATCAGCACCACGGGGTTCAAGCGTGATGCCACTTTTACCGATTGGTTCATTGAATCCCTCAACGATGTGGGCGCCCAGCGCTACACCGACTTCGCCCAGGGCGAACTGCGCCAGACCGACAACCCGCTGGACCTGGCACTGGCCTCGCGGGGCTTCTTTATGGTGGAGACTTCGTCGGGACCGGCCTTCACCCGGAACGGCCATTTCACCGTGAACGATCAGGGCTTTATCCAGACCGCCCAGGGGTACCTGCTGCAGGGTGAGCGGGGTCTCATCTCGGTTCTGTCGGCTGACGGCACCGCCGCCGGCGACCTGCAGATTACGCGGAACGGCGAGGTCTACTTGGACAAGATTCTGATTGACCGCCTGCTGGTTGCCAATATCGTGAACCCTAATGCCCTGGAAAAGATCGGCTCAAATCTTTACCGCGTGTCCGATGACAGCCTGGTGACCCAGCTGGAGCCCGACCAGTTTCAGGTGCGGCAAGGCATGTTGGAAGGCTCCAACGTCGAGCCGGTTACGGAGATGGTCAGCCTGATAGAATTGCAGCGAAATTTTGAATCCACTCAGCGCGTGGCCCGGGCCATGGACCAGATTCTGGGAAGGGCCACCCAGCTTGGAGATTACCGTTAAGGAGGCAGCATGATCCGATCACTACGGACGGCGGCACTGGGGATGGCGGCCCAGCAACTTACGCTGGACATCATTGCCAATAACCTTGCCAATGTCAACACCACCGGTTTCAAACGCAGCAGTGTAGAATTTCAAGACATCTTTTATGAGACTATCGTCTCCGGCGCAGGTGAAGGGGGCCTGGGTCAGGAAAAACCCGTGGAGATCCAGGTGGGGCACGGTAACCGCGCCGTCTCAACTTCCCGTACCTTCACCCAGGGTGCTGTCGCCACTACTGAGAATCCACTTGATCTGGCCATCGATGGTGACGGTTTCTTTCAGGTGGTGCGGCCGGACGGCACTTACGCCTATACGCGTGACGGCACCTTTCGCATCAACGCCGACGGATTCATCGTCACCACAACCGGCCTGAGGTTGGGCTCGGAGATCAGCCTGCCGCCTGATACGGAAAGTATTAATATCGGCCAGGACGGCATCATTTCCATCATCCTGTCGGGCGAACCCACCCCTGAGGAGATCAGCCAGATAGAGCTGGTGAAGTTCGTCAACCCCGCCGGCCTGCGGGCCGTGGGTGGTAACCTGTATGAGGAAACCGTCGCCTCAGGTCCGCCCACCGTGGGCTTTGCCGGGGATGAGGGTTTTGGCGCTGTGCTGCAGGGTTTTCTGGAAAAGTCGAATGTGGACGTGGTGCAGGAGATGATCAATATGATCGTCGCCCAACGGGCCTATGAAATCAATTCCAAGGCTGTCAAATCCGCCGATGAAATGCTGGCGGTGGCCAACAATATACGGCGATAAATCGTATGCCAGCTGACCATCACAACCCTGCCGGGATTTTGACCGCCGTCTTTCTGGTCGGAGTGGTTTGCGCCCTCGCAGTCGGCTTGCGAGCCGGAGCCGCTCCCCGAGCAACCTTACGGGACCGGCTGGAAGAAGCCGTGCGCCAACAGGTCATGGAGGGATTTCGCAAGACTAACCTCAGGGCGGAAGTGGTGGCCGTCCACCTGCCGCCTAACGTTGACCGGATGAATCCCGGCGCGGCCCTCAGGCCCCTGCGGGCTTTCCTGCCCCGAAAGGCGGCCGGACGGTACGTGATTCCTATGGAAATCATACCGCAGGATGGTGCGGCGGTCAAGGTGAATACTACAGTTGAGTGTGTGGCCGTGGTGGAGGGCTGGGCCGCCCGTTTTCCCATAAAGCGGGGAACCCTCCTAGAACCTGAAAATTTTCAGCGGAAAAAAATCCGGGTTACCCGGCGTGAGCTGGACTATTTCACCGCCGATTCCCTGCCTGAAGGCTTTCAGCTGAGTACCAGCGTGTCCCAGGGGCAGCTGCTGCAGTTTCACCACCTGGAGGAGGTGCCGGTGGTGCAGCGCGGCGAGCAGGTGATGATCCACTTCCGCCGCAGGAACCTCACGCTGGTCAGTCCCGGCAAGGCCCGCAGAGAAGGCAATATTGGTGACCTGATCCCCGTCGTGGCAAGCGTCACCGGAAAACGGCTCTACGGCCGGCTGGTGTCACCGGGGATCGTTGTAGTGGAGTGATGTTATGAAGAAATCCTTATCCATACCTGTGCATCGGCTGATTCCGGCCCTTATCCTTCTGACTGCCGGTAGTCTCAGTTACGGACAGGAAGCGCCCCTTTCCCTCTATGCTGACCGAAAGGCTCGCGGGAAAGGCGACATGGTGACCGTCCTGATTTCGGAAACGGCTAACGCCAGCCGCCAGTCCCAGGTCCAGAAGTCTGGCAACAACACCGTGGATGCGGCGGGCAAGGTGGAGGGTAACCTGCTCCAGTTCCTGCCCGTATTTGGCCTGAAGTCCAATATTAAGACCGATTCGAATTCTAAAGAAGGCACGGCCCAGAGAGATCTGCTGACCGGGCGGATCTCCGCAGTTATCACCCAGGTCACCGACAACGGCCTGTTCAAGATCACCGGGTCGAAGGTGATCAACGTGAACGGTGAGCGCAACCTGATGACCATCAAGGGAACCATCCGGCCCAGAGACATTCGGTGGGACAATACCATCTTTTCCTATAACGTCGCCGATGCCAGGATTTATTACAGTGAAGCCGGGATACGCGGTAAGTTGGCCCAGCGCGGGAGCTTCGAGCGGCTGGCCAACCTCATCATGGGTGGCGCGGGCCTGGCCATCATCGGATACGTGGGCGGCATCAGCGCGCTTGCCATTATCAGGAGCTTTAGCCCCTAATGAGACGATATCTCTACCTTTTTCTTGCAGCAGCCCTGGGAGTTCAGCAGCTGACGGCCCAGGGTGTGAGCCGCATCAAGGATGTGACCACCTACCGCAACATCCGGCAGGTCACCCTGATCGGGTATGGCCTGGTGGTGGGGCTTAACGGCACCGGTGACCGGGCTGTTGGCAACCGGGGAACCATCTTCACGGTACAGAGCATTGCCAACATGCTGGAGGAGTTCGGCCTTACCATTGACAGCCAGCATCTGCGTACGCGGAATGCGGCTGCCGTTATGGTGACA
This sequence comes from uncultured bacterium, assembly GCA_964621455.1. Classification (GTDB taxonomy): domain Bacteria; phylum Fidelibacterota; class Marinisomatia; order SCGC-AAA003-L08; family TS1B11. The sequence goes on along the minus strand of CAZULW010000001.1, from coordinate 114,359 downwards.
GCAACGACTCCGCCCTTCGGAAAGCCGGGAACCAGGTTCGATGTGAACGTTTCCTCCCTGGGAGACGCCACCAGCCTGGAGAACGGAGTCCTGCTCATGAGTCCCCTGCGCAGCGCAGAAGGTAATTACTACGGATTGGCCCAGGGGCCGGTCTCCGTTGGCGGGTTTAACGTCACCACTCTGGGCGGCGAACGGCTGCGCCAGAACTACGCCCTCGTGGGCCGAGTGCCTGACGGGGCCACCCTGGAGCGGGCTGTAGGGGAAGTGGCCCTCCAGCCGGACCAGCCGGTAGAATTCCTCCTGAAGGTGCCCAATTATACTACGGCTTTCCGGATAGCCGAGGCCGTCAATACATTTAGACCCAATGTCCCGCCCCTGGCCCAGGCCCTGGATGCCAGTATCGTACAGGTTTCTTTTCCGCCCGGCCTGAGCCAGGCCGGGGAACTGGTGCAGTTTGTGGCCAGTATTGAGACCCTCCCGGTCGTTCAGGATGTGGAGGCCAGGGTGGTCATTAACGAGCGCACGGGCACCGTCGTCGCCGGTGGCAACGTAACCATTGGAGCTGTGCTGGTCTCCCATGGTTCTCTCCAGATTCATACCACCACGGCGCCCTACGTTGCTCAGCCTTCGCCTTTCAGCACCGGGCAGACCGTGATGATCCCTATCACGTACACCACGGTGACGGAGCAGCCCGGCGAGGCCGCGGTTCTGTCGGTGGCCACGGTGTCGGAGCTAGCGGCGGCCCTCAATGATATGGGCTTCAAACCGCGTGATATCATAGCCGTCTTCCAGGCCATCAAGGAAGCGGGCGCCCTGAACGCCAAACTCATCATCATGTAATGGCGAGGCAATGAAGATACAAGGCATAGAGCACCAGGGCGTACCGATCCAGCCAAAGAGGTCATCAACAACGGCGGTTCGATCAACGGCGGCCAAATCTGACAAGCAGCTCTGGAAGGCATGCCAGAACTTTGAAGGCCTGTTCATGGGCTACCTGGTCAAGAGTATGCAACGGACACTGCCCCAGGGAACCCTCTCGAACAGCGGGTTGCCGAGCCTCATGTTTGACCAGGTGATGGGGTCCGCTTTGAGTGAGGGCGGAGGCATCGGTCTGGCAGAGATACTCTACCGGGATCTGCAATCTAAAGCTCTGCAGGACTCCTCCGAAAATGATGATGGGATATCATTACAAGACTTGCTTACGCGCCATGTGATAAAGGAAGAAAATGACGAAACATCCAGCCGCTGAACGTCTGATTGCCAGATTGATTACCGTCCTGTCCGATGAGATGCGGATGTACAACGAGCTGCTTCTTGTACTCCGTAAGAAGCAGTCCAATATTATTGAGGGTAAGCTTGAAGGTCTGAAGGAGGCCGTGGAACAGGAGCAGGCTATCCTTAAGCACTCTGAGGCTGTGGCCAGGACCAGGGAGGCATCCTTCAAGGAAGTCAGTGCTGCGCTAGGACGGGAGGACGAGATCCAGACCCTGGGCCAGTTGATTGAACTCGTGGAGTCGACCTACGCCGAACGCCTGTCCGACATTCATCGCAGTCTCCAGCGGATCGTACAGGAGGTGATATTGACCAACGAGGAAAACCGCTACCTGCTGAATTACTCCATCAAGTTCGTGCGTGATGCCGCCCGGGAGCTCATCAAGTCGTCTGAACAGTTCCCGGTGTACTCCGCCGAGGGAAGGGGAGGTGAAGAACCTTCAGTTCCCAGTTTGATTGAGGGGAGAATCTGACATGGGCGGCCTCAGTTTCCTGTCAGAGATTGGCAAGCAGGGCATGATGCTTTCCCAGTTCAGCCTTCAAGTAACCGGGAAGAACATATCCAACATAAATACCAGGGGCTACAGCCGACAGCGGCTCGACGTCACCCCCATTCTGCCGGAAATACTGTCCGGCTTCAGCATGGGCAGCGCTATAAGCGGCGATACCCTCCGGCGTATCCGCGAGGGTTTCGTAGATCGTCAGTTCTGGAGCCAGAACTCCCTGGAATCCCGTTATGCTGCCGAGGAATCCCTCCTGCGGCAAATTGAGGGAGTCTTACCAACGAGTAACGAAACCGGCCTGGGAATCCTGCTGGACGATTTCTGGAGTGCCTGGAACAGCCTGGCCAACGACCCGGAGAGCTCCGTCGCCCGGACTGTCATACGTGACCGGGCCCAGACCCTGGCCCAGAGCTTCAACCGGGTGTACCGGGAATATATCTCTTTCCAGTCCACAATCAGCGACGAGATCAACGTCAGGATTGATGAAATCAACAACCTGGCTGCTCAAATTGCCGAGATGAACAGGGCTAATCCCGGCGACAGCCTGGATCTTGAAGATCAGCGGGACCGCCTGATCGACCGGCTGTCAGAATTGATCAACATTGATGTCCAACGCGACAATAACAGCGTGCTGGTTTTTACCTCCGGCCTGATGCTGGTATCCGGCCAAGCCTCTTACGAGATATCGGCAGATAAGCCCCTTAACGATGAGGGCATCAGCCAGATCACCACTATCATCAGCGGCACCAGCCTTGAGGTAGACGTGACCTCAGGAGAGCTCAGCGCCCTGATAGCGGTCCATAATGAGGATATCCCCGACCTGCTGGAGCGCCTGGATACACTGGCCGTGACCATAGCTGATGAGGTAAACGCCGTTCACAAAAACGGCTTCAACCTGAATGGTATCACGGGGCTGAACTTCTTTGCCAGCACAACCGAAGGTGCCGGCTCTATTGCTGTTGACAGCAGCATCGTTGCCAACGTTGATCTCATCGCATCCAGCGACGCCCTGGGCGAGCCCGGCAATAGCAACATTGCCAAGGCTCTCGCCGACCTGGCGGATAAGGAGGTCATAGGCAATCAGACCGCGGGAGAATACTATCGCGCACTGGTTGGCACCCTTGGCAACCGCATTCAGGAGATCGGTTTTTTAAGGAGCAACCAGAAGAAGATCATTGAACACCTGGAAATGCAGCGCCAGTCGGTTTCGGGCGTCAGCATGGAAGAGGAAATGACCCGGATGGTACAGCTGGAACAGGCCTTTACCGCGGCGTCAAGACTGGTATCCATTGCAGATGAGCTGACACGGACGGTGCTGCAATTGATTTAAGGAAAATAGAGGTTCATTATGCGTGTTACGAATGCCCTGATAAAGGATCAGATCATCAACTTCCTGGCGGGAAATCAGGAACGGTTGGCAAGTGTGCAGCGGCAGATCAGCACCAACAAGGAGGTAGCCTTATCATCCGATGACCCGGTGAGGTTCGAACGAGCGGGCAGGTTCAAAAGTCTGCTGGTAAAAAATGAGCAGTATTTGAATAACATTGAAGATGGGATTGCCTGGATTGTAATGGGGGCCGAATCACTGGATGTGATATATGAATCGTTACAGCAGGCCAAGGTAATGGCCCTGCAGACCCGGAGCGACGCGGTTGCTACCACGCGAACTCAAATCCTGGAGTTTGTGGATGGACTGATCGAGGAAATGGTTCAAATGGGCAATACCCGTTTTATGGGCAAATACATTTTCGGAGGAACCATCACCAAGGATACCGAACCCTTTGCTTACGATGGTACCTCTGTTACCTATAATGGGAACGATGGGGTCCTCACGCGGAAAGTGGGTGAGGATACTTACGTGCAGATCAACACGGCTGGCTCGGAGTTTCTCAACGTGTTCGGAGCGGTCATCGCCCTCCGCGATGCTCTCGCAGCCAACGATGGTACGGCCATGGATGCCTCTATTGCCCAGATCGATGCAGTGTCCCCACGGCTTCTGAATACCATTACCAGGGCCGGATCGATGCAGCGCAGACTTGAACTTACCCGTGGCAATTTAGAAATGGCAAATGTCAATCTGCAGTCCTACATTTCGCAAGCGGAGGATGTAGATTTGGCGGAGGCTATTCTGCAGTTTAACGCCCAGGAGCTGGGGTATCGGGCTGCTCTGGAGTCCAGTGCACGCATCATGAACATCAGTATACTCAATTACTTGCGGTAGTCGTGAGCGACGAACCAAAGGAACACGCATCCAAATCTGATTGGGTCGAATTGTCCGATCCGCTTAAATTTCCCGCCGGTCTCCCCGGTTTTGAGGAACATAAGCAGTTTATTCTTGAAAACCGGGCTGAAATGCGGCCCTTTCTCTGGCTGTGCTCCGTGGATGACCCGGAGGTGGCCCTGCCGATAATAAGCTGCCTGCTGCTCAAGAAACAGGTACTGCTGCATATCAGCAAAGAAGAGTTGAGCCTGATCGGCAGTCCCACCCAGGACGATATTGCACCCTACTATATCCTCCGTGTGGATCCCAAGGAGGGTACCATCACAGCTAACACGAGGGCGCCGGTGATCATCAACACCAAAACCATGCAAGGGCGCCAGGTTATCCTGGATCAAGACGACCTGCGGGTGGACGAGCTCCTTACGAATCTGATGCCCTCCAGAGGTGGAGCGTAGGCCCCATGCTGGTCTTGACCAGGAAATGTGGTGAGAGCATTCGGGTGGCGGACAATATCATCTTCACCATTCTGGAGTGCGCCGGCGGTCAGGTAAGGGTGGGCATCACCGCCCCGCCGCAGCTGCCGGTACATCGGGAGGAAGTATATTTTCGCATCCGGGAAGAAAACCTGGCTGCGGCCCGTAGTGGAGATACTATGGATGCTATGGATGCGCTGCTGAAGAGTGCGCGGGAAGAGCTGCGGAAGATGGGCAAAAGCAAAGAATCCGGGGAGACGGAAAGACCGGTAGACTCATCGTAGCTGCCGGATCATGACCACCGCATAGCGAAACCCTGTGACAGCGTACCGGATTGATCGCAGCACGATGCGTCAACCAGTGAAATCTGATACGGACAACAAGTACCCTCATCCAGATAGCCCGTACCTGCCCGACCTGCGCACGGAAGATGCTCCCACTCAGAAACTCACCCCCCTTTCCCCCCTCCACTCACCCCCAAACCCTTCGACTCCGCTCAGGGCAGGCCCCTTCTCTCTTGAGAGAGGGGCCTCGGCGTAGCCGTAGGCAACGCCTACGGCGAGTCGGCTTCGTGAAAGAAGGGGTTGAGGGCCTAAAGGGAGGCATCACAAAGTGAAGATCTTGCCCTGAGTGAAACCGAAGGGGGGGTGGGTTAAGATAGGCAATTCGTCAGTCTCCCGGAGAGGAGGATATAGCGACATGACAGTTTTCATTACAGGTATGCATCGCTCGGGAACTTCAATGGTGACTCGACTCCTCAATCTGTGTGGTCTTTATCTGGGGCCGGAAGAAAGGATCATACCGCCCAAGGCAGACAACCCGGCCGGATTCTGGGAAAATCTCGATGTCTACGCCATCAATGATACCATCCTGCAGAAGCTGGGTGGGGGGTGGGACTTCCTACCGCCTGGAGTCAAGGCCGGCTGGGAGCAAAAATCAGAGCTGGATGCCCTGCGCGAGAGGGCAAAAGACATAATCAAAGTGCTGAGCGGGCAGGAGCCCTGGGGCTGGAAAGACCCGCGATTCTGTTTTACGCTACCTTTCTGGCAGTCCCTTCTGCCTGAGTCAAGGGTCATCAACTGTCTCAGGCACCCGCTGGAGGTGGCCGGTTCCCTGATGAAGCGGAACGGCCATTCACGGGCTTTCGGCCTGCACCTGTGGCTGGAGCATAATCAGCGTCTGCTGGACCAGACCAGGCCTGAACAACGCATCGTCACCCACTACGACAGCTATTTCACCAGCCCGCAGCAGGAGCTGCGCCGGGTGGTGGATTGGCTGGGCTGGACCATACCTGAGCAGACCATATCGCAGGCATGCGAGTCTATCTCCAGGAATTTGCGTCATCACCGAAGCCCGGGAGGACAGGGCCGCCCCGTGGACATGCCAACCGAAGTAACCCGGCTTTACCACGCCTTAGAATCGGACGCGGGTCCGGTTTACCACCAGGAACCATTGGCCGAAGGAGTCCCGCCGGTTTCAGAAACTGCTCCTCCAGCCCCACCTGTACCAGACAGCGCCACTCATGGGCGCAGGAATCTTCCCCAAGAAGCCCACACACTCTATAGCGAAGCTCTGAAGCTGGTTGAGGCCAAAAAGTATGAAGCCTCCATTGCGGCCCTTGAAGCCTTGTTAGATGCTTTCCCGGAGCATGCTCCCGCGCACAACGATTTAGCCGTGGTACATTTCCAGACCGGGAATCATAGTGAGGCCCTGCGCCACCTGGAACAAGCTTCGGAACTGGAGCCCCATAATTTCAACACGCTGTGCAATCTGGGCGACGTTTACCTGGCCGCGGGCCGCGTGGAAGATGCTCTGGCGACTTACGAGCGGGTGACTAAGGGGGAACCACAGAACGCCGACGCATGGTTTATGCTGGCCACCGCCAACTGTCAACTGGGACGAATGGATGACGCAAGGGAAAATCTGAACCGGACGCTGGAGATCAATCCGGATCATCCCGCCGTCGGCAAACTATTGGAAGCCCTCAATCGGCTGGCGAGACCCTGAGTGCAGACCTCCGACAGCGCACCGACGGTTAGTGTTGTCATCCCGGCTTATAACCCCTGGTACCTTAAAGCCGCACTGGATAGCGCCCTCAACCGGACTTACGCCCGGCTGGAGATTCTCATCTGTGACGACTGCCGTACCGGGGAGATCAAGGCTGTCGTTGATGAGGTTGCGCCGTCGGGACCTGAGAATGACAGGCTATCTCTCGAAAACCCGGAGGGGTACGGAGATGGCCAGTGCCATGAATGGCCACGGTGTGATTGACTTTTCCTGTATCTAGGAGGTTTGAAATTAACATGTCATTGCAGACCAACAGCCGGGAGGCCAACCCTATGAACGTGCTTATCTTCAGCCTGCACCCAGACGCTGTACTCCAGGTCAGACTGCTGGGTCCCCTGTCTCGGCTGCAACAGGAAGGGCTGCTTCAGTACAAGGTAATTGATTACACGCAAGTAAGTAATTTTCATTACAAAGACCTGGATCCCTACGATCTCATCGTATTCCAACGTGTGTACCACCCTGAGGTTCTGGAGATTTTACGTGGAGCTAAACGGAAAGGGAAAAAGACCATCTATGAAATAGATGATCAGCTGCTTAAGATGCCGCCGGAACATCCCATATACAACGAGTACTCAGCGGCTGCTCATCGTGAATGTATAATTGAGTTTCTCCAAGAGGTGGACCATGTGACGGTATCAACGGAACCGCTGAGAGACGATCTGTCCCAATACAATTCAAAGATCACCGTCCTGCCCAACTACCTGGATGAAACGATTTTCACTGAGCCGAAAGCTGCTCCGTCGCGTGAGGGGCCTGTGAGAATCGGCTATGCCGCCGGTTGGACGCACGAGGACGATTTCCGGCAGGTTCTCCCCGCCCTCAAGCGATTGCAGAAGGAGTATGGGGACAGGATCCGGCTGGTGTTTTTCATGTATATGCCGGAGGAGTTGAAAGGGGATCCCACCGTGGAACATGTGGGCGGCGTTGGCGATCTGCGCGGGTATGCCCTGCTGCTGGCACAAGCGCAGCTGGATATCGGCCTTGCCCCCCTGAGCTTCAACCGGTTCAACGAGTGCAAAAGTGATTTGAAGTTTCTGGAATACGGCTCGCAAAGGATTGCCGGAATCTACTCCAAACATACGCCTTATGCCCGGAGCGTGATAGATGGAGAGACGGGCCTTTTAGTGGAAAGGGAAGACCCGGACCTGTGGTATGAGAAAATCAAGTTTCTCATCGAGCAGCCATCGGAAAGGAGACGTATCCAGCAGCAGGCCCACGATTATGTCCGGCGGGAACGGACCCTTGGCCAGAATGTGCGTTGCTGGTACGACCTCTACAGCCGTGTCCTGGCGGAGTCGCCGGAAACGCGGGTCCGGGATGAGCGGCCCCTTGTATCCATTGTGATGCTCAGCTTCAACGCCCTTGAGTATACCAGGCGGTGTGTGGACTCCCTGAGCCGGCATACTGCCTATCCCCACGAGGTAATCTTTGTCGATAACGGCTCCACTGATGGCACTAAGGACTACCTTCGGGATATAGTGGCGGTCAATCCCAATTACCGATTGATTGATAACTCGGCCAACGTCGGTTTTTCAGCGGGTAATAACCAGGGGATTAAGGCGGCCGGGGGCGAGTACGTGTTCCTGCTGAACAACGATGTCCTGGTGGCCGATGGCTGGCTGGAGAGTATGGTGAGTGCCCTGGAGCGCGATAAGTGCATTGGCATGGTGGGGCCGATCTCCAATTACATCAGCGGCCGCCAGCGGCTGGCCCTGGGCCCTGGCCGTTCCGGCCACGGGGAGGCCGGACCCGCGGGGAGCCAGGAGATTCCATATAAGAACGACGAGGAGTATTACGGTTTTGCCAGAACGGTCAGGACGGCTAACCGCGGCAAGGTGACGCCCCGGCGCCGCATCGCGGGGTTTGCCATCCTGATCCGCAGAGCCCTCTATGAGGATCTGGGCGGTCTGGACGAGAGCTTCGGTTCCGGCAATTACGAGGATGATGACCTTTGCCTGCGGATCAGGGAGAAGGGGTACGCCATCATGGTGGATGAAAGCACCTTCCTCCACCATTTCGGCAGCCGGACCTTTGCCGGGAACAAGATCGACTATGATGCCTCCCTGAAAAAGAACGAGAAGATTTTTCGCGCCAAGTGGCCTGAGGTGGACCTGGATTGGCTCCTGGAGAAGGATGAGCCTCTTGTAGAGGTTCTTGAGCGAAAGTCCCAGGAGGCTACCAAACTGGTTAGCCAGGGTGACCTGGAGAGTGGGCGGAGGCTGTGCCGGGAGGTTCTACTGGAAGACCCTACCAGGGTGGAGGCGGTTTACGGTCTTGGTCTCATTGCCCATCTGGAGGGTGATCTGCGAGAAGCTAGGAATCGATACCGGCGGGCCTTAAGCTATAATAAGGAATGGACTCCGGTCCAACAGAGTCTGGCGCTGCTGGACATGGCGGAAGGGAATCTGAAGGCGGCCCAGCAGCGGCTTGCGCAAATCCTGGAGAAAGATCCTCATGACCTGGATGCCAGACGGCTGCTGGGGCAAACCTTTCTGGAGGGGGAACAGTTTGAAGAAGGGATCGGCATTCTCAGGGGCATTCTGAAGGATGATCCCAGCGACTGGCAGACCCACTTTATCCTGGCTTCACTTTATGCCGAGATTGACCGGACGCAAGATGTGAAGTGCCATCTTGAAGCCGTACTGGCGGCGAATCCGGACCATGCGCAAGCCCGGGAGATGTTGGACAAGATCATCCTGAACACATGAAAGCCTGAGAACAGGCCCCCGCTCCAATTCAGGTAACAATCTCATAATCGTAAGGAGGTTCAGGGACATGGGCTTCATGGAAGAACGGCTGAAGCGGCAGGTTAAGAAGGATGATGTGATTTTCCGTGATGGGGAGTCAGGCCAGAGCATGTTTATCGTTCTGGAAGGCCAGGTGGAGATCTACAAAATGTTGGGAGATCAAAAGACGGTCCTGGCGAAGCTTGGAGCGGGCTCTATTTTCGGCGAAATGGCCATCATTGATAACCATCCCCGGTCAGCAACGGCTACAGCAATTACGAATGCCATGCTTCTGGAGATCAGCCGTGAGATGTTCCGCAAGCGCCTGGAGGAGGTTCCCAAGTGGATGCAGACCTTTTTTGCGATTATCGTGGAGCGGTTGAGAAGCGCTACCACGAAACAGAGTATCCTGCTCACCAGCGGTGCCGGGCGGCAGGTTGTCAACCTGGTTACCATTTTGGCCAGACAGGAGAAGCCGGATGACCAGGGGAAAATCATCCTGCCGTGGAACAAGGTTGTCTCTTCCATTGCTTTTTACATCGGCCTGGATGAGGAGCGGGTCAACGATATAGTAAACAAGGTGGCTTTGACCCAGCTGTGCAAGAGCGATCGCCGGGAAGGCATCGGCCGGGTGTTAATAATAGAGTACCCTGACAAGCTTAACCAGTTCGCCGATTACTGCCGGGAGCGGCACATGGTCGAAACCGGCCATGCCAGGGAGCTGTCGGAGCAGTTCAGTTTCAAGGACAAGCAGGAGCTGGAGCTGGTGCAGGTTCTGGCCGGGATTGTAGAGGAGCAGGGCGCCATTGAGGACTTTCCCACGGCCACGCTGGAGAAGCGCCTGCAGGAGCGGTTCAATAAGCCCCTGAAGACTTACGAGCCGCTGATTGAAAGATTCGGCCAGTCTGGTCTCCTTGACTCTTTCCATCCTGAGGGGAGCGAGCCGGCCTACCGCGTCAACAATAAAGACCTCCTTAAAGAGAAACTTGATAAGATACAGCTGTTGACAGAGCTGAGGGAATTCGAGAAAAAGATCATGGAATGAGTATACCTGGGGGAGATGCTTCCGAGGGCGCCGAGGGCGTGACCCTGTGCATGGTAGTGTATACCCGAAGCGGGAATCTGACTAACGCCCTGCATTCGGTCAACCGGGTGACGAGTCAGATGGTGGTCGTGGATGCCGGTGGCGGGGGAGGGCAGGCGGTACAGCACCTTGCCTCGGAGTACGATGCCCTCTACCTCCGGGTTCCGGCTGATCCGGATGAAAGCGCCCTGATCAACGCTGCCCTGGACCAGGCGATGACACCCTGGGCACTGTTCCTGCATCAGCAGGAAGTACTCCACGCAGACGATCCCCAAGCCATTCCGGACTATCTGGTGAATACCGAAGCCATTGCTTTCGATTTCCCCATTATCCCCTTCGATGAACCCAGTAATCATTTCTTTGATACCCGGCTCATTCGGACGGACAGGCAGATTCGCTGGGAACATACAATTTTCCCTACGCTTACCGCCAGCCTGAATCTGGCGGCGGAGAAAAAAAAGTTGGAGCGCCCCACGGCTATTATGTCACTGGCGGCTATTGTCAGTCTGGGCGTGCCGGAACCAGAGGAGTGGGAACTCAGGGATGCCATCATTCGTCTGGAGAAGGAACTGGACAAGGATCCCCAGTCTACGCGCTACTGGTACTTATTGGCTAAGACCGCCAGAGCGCTGAAGGAATGGGACCGGGCGCATTCCGCGGTAGAAGAAGGGCTGAATGTGGTAAGTAAACAACCGGAGGCCCCCCAGCAGGAGCCTCATGCGGTGAATGGCCTCATCGGGATGTTCTGTGATGCTCTGCTGGCCGGGCAATATTACCCTGAAAAGACCGTGGAGTCCCTATGGACCATTTACAACAATATGGAAGGGGATGGGTGTTTCAGTGTTTCACTTGGCAATTTGCTTCTGGCCGTCAACAGGGAGGAGGACGCCATCACGGCCCAGTATCAGGCCGCGGGGAATTTCTTTAACGAGCGGCGATACCACCTAGGTCTGGAGGAAGGCTCATTCAAGCCGGTCTTCCTGGCCTGGGAGATCGAATCCCGTCGCTCCGAAGAAGACCTGCTCCGGAGCGTTATCGAGATCCAGACCCTGTTGAACCGGCACCGATGGAGGATACAGCCCCTCCTTCAATATGTCTACAACCGCAATCCCTCTCTCTTCACAGCTATTCAGGAGATTCTCCAGAAAAGCCTTGAGAAGTTGGATTAACGATGGCCAGGGGAACGCTGTCGGTCTGCATGATCGTGCGCAACGAGGCCCGGATGCTGCCGGAATGCCTCAATAGTATCGCGGGAGTGGCCGACCAGCTGGTGATCGTAGATACCGGCTCAAGCGATGACACGGTGTCCATCGCCACATCTTTCGGCGCCCAGGTTCATCACTTTGAATGGATGGATGATTTCGCCGCCGCCCGTAACGAATCTATCCGGCACGCCACCGGCGACTGGATCCTCTGGCTTGATGCTGATGAGCGGCTGATGCCGGCCTCCATTGAGCCTCTTAAACGACTACTTACCCCGCCCCGGCGCCCCACCATCTATCAGGTTCAGATCCGGAACCTCCAGGTGGACAAGCAAAGCTACACCCTGTCAATGTCCCACCGGCTTTTTTCCAGGCATCCCCGGCTGCGCTTTTCCGGCCGTATCCACGAGCAGGTCCATCCCAGCCTGAAGGCCGCCAGGGGGGTGGAAAAGCCCTCTGATGTGGTCCTGGAGCACTTCGGTTATACCCTTGACGAGGATCAGATGCGGGCTAAGCTGGAACGCAACCAGGTTCTCCTGGATAACATGGTCCAGGAGCAGCCGGATTCGGCCTATGCCCACTATACTCTAGGGCAAAACTATGCTCTGCTTGGCCGGCATGAAAAGGCACTTCAGGCCTATCTCCGTGCGCTGGAAATCGATGCCTTTACAGGACCTTCGGTCGCCACCCTCTTAAACGCCCTCGCTGAAACCTGCTGGCATATGGATAGGCTAAATGACGCTGAGACCTATGCCCGCAAATCCCTGGCCGTCACCCGGCGGCAAACCAGCGGCAACTTTATCATGTACCGGGTCATGCGGTCGCGGGGGAATGTCCGCGGTCAGATTGAATACCTCGAGAAAGTCCAGCCCTTTTCGCAGCGGGGGACAGGGGGCTCCCGGAGCAATTTACCGAAAGATGTCCTTATCCCCCGACAGCACGTGCTCTACAGCCTGGGACAGCTTTACCTCTCGGTCGAAGACCATGCCTCAGCGGAAAAGGTCTTGAGGGAATGCCTCGCATTGGAGCCAGACAGTCAGGAAACGTGGGAGATGCTCGTTTCCTCACTTGCCCAACAAAATCGCTGGGAGGAACTGGTAGCTGTTCTGGCTGACCTGCCACAGCCTCCGCCGGACCACCTCCGTGAGATGGGGGGTGTGGCCCTCCTCAAGCTGCAGCGCTTTGAGGAGGCCATCGCCCACTACAGGGCCTGGCTCGAGGATAAACCCGACCACGAGGGACTGCGTAAAAGACTGGCGGGCCTCTACGCCAAGGTAGGCGACCGGGAAGCCGCAGAACGTATTCTGGTGAGGAGGCCTCCCAGCTAACTGGATTCGTTACGGCCCTTGATGGCTGTTCCGAATCAACCCGGCTTCAGTTCCTCGCTGAGAACCTTGATAATCGTTTGCGCTCGGTAATGTCCCGGATCAAGGTCAATATCCGGGGCTGACCGGGTATGGGGAGCAGAGAGGCGGAGATTTCCACCGGGATATCTGTCCCCTGCCTGGGGCGGCAGACGTTTTCCCGGGTATGGCTCGCTTCCTTATCCGGACTCTCTCGCTGGCGAGCTGCACCAGGGCTTCCCGTTCCCCGGGAATGATGGCGCCGATGGTCAAATCTTGCAGCTCCGGGATGGTATAGCCCAGCATGTCGGCTGCCCGCGGTGCGACCTGAAGACCGATAACTGTGTGCCAACAAAATAAAATCAAATTATATATAAATAAAACATATACTATTTGTGCAGAAAAAATTCTATGTATTTTTTGGTTATTTACAAAAATATCCCTATATTCTCCCATCAATTGCGTGTTTGGGAGTGGATGTTTCAAATATTAGTAATATATCAACTCCACGCGGAATGTAAGATGAATTGGTGTAGTGTATCAATAATATTTACGTAGTGAAATGATCAGTTTTACATGGCAGTTTGGTGAGCGTTTCCGGCAGATTCGCAAAGCGGCCAAGCTCACTCAGGAGGAATTTGGTCAGATGCTAGGCGTGAGCCGGCAAACCATCAACGCCTATGAAAATGATCGCCAGCGCCCCCCCCTCGATATGATGGAAAAGGTGTGCCGTGAACAGGGGGTCTCGCCCCGCTGGCTCCTGGCAGGACAGAGTGATCCCAGGGTGGATACTTCCTACGCACCTACTGAGGAGAGCAGTGTCCCCCTTGCGGTCACCGAAGAGACCCTCGCCCCGGAACAGCTCGCCTTGATAAACTATATCACCGAGGATCAGAGACGAGCAGTCAAACTGGCCCGTTTTCTCTTGGATCAGGCCCTGAAGCACCTTCCCAGCGGTGAGGACACCGAAATACTCAGCGATCCCTAAAGTTCCTCTATTTACTTGGCCTTACTGTAACTCTCTTCCCTCCGCCGGTCCTGCCAGGGTCATCCCCCCATCCGGTGGGGCAGACAAGGTTTCCCTTTCAGGATGGGCGGTCATTGAGGTCAAATTGGCAGCCTGCGTTCATCCGCCGAAAGCCATTGCCTGGGTTGTCCGGTGTCGACCGGGGAACCACGCGCCGTCTATAGCGCGTACAGAGTGGAGATAGCCGGGCGGGGCCCCGCCAGAAGGCGGGACTAGTCCCGCAGGAAGCGGGGCCTGGTCGTTGCCGGTCAATGTATCGGGGAAACTACGCGAACAGATTAAGGAGAAAAGGCTCAGGCTCGAGCGTTATCGTCTCGCCGTCCCGGTTGTATTCCTCGGCCTGTTCCAGGGCTTCTTCGGCCCTCTGGCGGACCAGTTCCATGCGGGCCTCGAACTCCATCCGGGTAGCCTCGGCGGCAACCCGCAGGTCCTGGGGGGATGGATTGCCGGGGGCCAGGGCCGCCCTTCTCACCGCCTGGGCTTTCCGGATCGTGGCCTCGGGATCGTCGGGCACCTCGGAAGTGTCAATCTGCACCTCGCCGCCCACGGCGTAGAGCTTTCCATCGGGCCCAAGGACAAAGGCGAAATTGGCCCGGCGGATGATGTACTGGCCGCCCGCCATGATATGCGCCATCTCGTGCGTCCTGACTGCTGCGTCCGCGGTTTTCAAGTCCTCAACCAGTGCTTTCTCATCGGGCGTGAGCTCCATTGAGCCGGGGCCGCCTTTGGGAACGCCGCGCGGTTTTGGGCGCTCAGTAGTAGGGGTGGTGCCAGATTCCCCCGCCTCCCGGGGCTCTTTGCCCCCGGCGGGCATACCGCGTTCCGGCGCACCTGTGGCCGGCTGAGTGCCGGCTTCACCATCGTTGCCGGGGACCGATGTTGGCTCGTAGGTATCGCGATAGCGATCTGGTCCAGGTGCACCACCGGCGTTGCCGCTGCCAACCCCGCCAGAGGCGGGGTTGGGCGCTTCAGACGGCTGGCCCGACCCGGGCTGTTGTGCCCAAACGACAACGGGGTGAATGGCTATTACTGACAAATCCATGACTGGAGCGGGGTTCCTTTGGAAATATTGTTGCGCCTCAGCGTAATGTCAAGACTTTCTAAATCTCCTAATGACCCAATTACTCCCACTCGTTATCGGATAAATTACGTAAAACTTTACACTTTTTCGGGGGAACTCCTGAGAACCCTTCCTTGATTGCCCATGGGGGGCGGGATTAAATTGTTTCGTTTTCCATAACGATAATTTAGTTTTCGGAATGCAGGTGGCGACTACGGCAGATTTTCGCAATGGTATGGTCATGGATCACAGGGGTGGCCTGTGGAAGATCGTGGAGTTCCTTCACGTGAAGCCTGGTAAGGGGCCCGCCTTTGTGCGTACCAAGCTGAAGAATATCCGCACCGGGCAGGTTGTGGATGAGACCTTTCGCGCTGGTGCAAATGTGACGGAGGTGCGGGTGGAGGCCCGCAACCTTACCTACCAGTATACCGACGGCCAGCACTATTACTTCATGGACAATGAGACTTATGACGAGCTGGCCCTCACCGCGGATCAGGTGGGGAATGCCACTGATTTTCTGGTCGATAACCTGGAAGTGACTATTGCCTTCCACGAGAATGATCCGATAGAAGTGCGCATCCCCCAGCATATGAACCTGAGGGTGATGCGGACCGAGCCTGGGGTTCGGGGAGACACGGCCACCGGCGGCAACAAACCCGCCACCCTGGAGACCGGCGTGGTGGTCCAGGTGCCTCTCTTCGTGGATGAAGGGGAAATCGTCCGAATCGACACCAGGGAGCGACGTTATATCGAGCGTGTGAAGGAATAACCGTCCCACTTGTCGATAACCAACCAGAGGAGGTTATGCTCAAGAAGAAATTAAAAGGAATCATCGCTATTGTCGAACAGAGCAAGGTCCACGAGGTGGAGGTTTCCACCTGGTGGGGTCGCAAGATCCGGGTTACCAAAGATGCGTCCAACCCGCCGAGCTCTACTGTGAGGGTCGGCGATGACCAGCCGGACGCTGTTGCCGCGGGAGCAGTTGCGCCTGAGCCGGTGAAGGATACTTCCCGGCACCATGAAATTAATGCGCCCATTGTCGGCACCTTTTACCGGGCGGCCTCACCGGAATCGCCTCCCTACATCAATATAAGTGATAAGATTTCCGTCGGCCAAGTGATCTGCATCATCGAGGCCATGAAGATCATGAATGAGATCGAAAGCGACGTAAGTGGCACGGTGGTGGATGTTCTGGTGGAAAACGCCTCGCCCGTAGAGTTCAACCAGCCCCTCATTGTCGTAGATCCGAGTTGAATTTGGTCCAGGCAGGATTGTCCGCCCTTTTATCTGACCCGGTAGTTGATCTCTTGCAGGTCGGGGATCCGGGGCATGTTTAAGAAGGTCCTCATCGCCAACCGGGGGGAGATCGCCCTCCGCATCATCCGGGCCTGTCACGAGCTGGGCATCTCTACGGTTGCGGTTTATTCCACCGCTGATGAGTTGGCCCTGCATGTACGGTTTGCAACGGAGGCGGTGTGCATAGGTCCCCCGGAGGCCAGCAGGAGCTACCTCCATGTTCCCTCCATTATCGCCGTTGCCGAGCTTACCGATGCCGACGCCATCCACCCCGGATACGGATTCCTGGCGGAAAACGCCGAGTTTGCCTCCATCTGCGAAGACCACGGCATCACCTTTATTGGGCCCAGAGCTGAGACAATCCGCCTCATGGGTAACAAGTCGGAGGCCAGGAAAACCATGATGAAGGCCGGGGTACCCGTCACGCCCGGCTCGCGGGAGGTTACTCGGAATGTGCAGGATGCGATCCGGGAGGCAGAGGAGTTGGGGTACCCGGTGATGGTCAAGGCTTCGGCCGGTGGCGGCGGCAGGGGAATGCGTCGGGTGGAAAGCCCGGAGCTGCTGCCCGAGGCTTTTATTCAGGCCCAGAATGAAGCCCGGAGTGCTTTCGGAAACGGCGATCTGTATCTTGAAAAATTCATCACCGATCCCCGCCACATTGAGGTGCAGGTGATGGGTGATCCCAGCGGCAAGGCCGTAGCCCTGGGCGAGAGGGAATGTTCCATTCAGCGGCGGCATCAGAAGCTGATCGAGGAATCCCCCTCCCCGGCGGTGGACGAAGCGCTACGGCGAAAGCTCTGCAAGGCCGCGGTCCGGGCCGCCGAAAAAGTAAAATATCTCGGCGCCGGCACGGTGGAGTTCCTGCTGGATGGTAAGGGCAACTTTTATTTCATGGAGATGAACACCCGTATCCAGGTGGAACACCCCGTGACGGAGATGGTCTACGGGATCGATCTGCTCAAGACCCAGATCGGCATTCACGCCGATATTCCCATGCCGGATTGGGTGAAGACGGCCAACCTGCGGGGACACGCCATCGAGTGCCGCATTAACGCCGAGGACCCAGCCAATGATTTCCGTCCCTCGCCGGGCCTGATAACCAGCTTCCACGTCCCCGGGGGCATGGGTGTGCGGGTGGACACCGCCGCTTATGCCGGGTACCATGTGCAGCCCTACTACGATTCCATGATAGCCAAGCTCATCGTACACGGCACCGCCCGGGACTCGGCCATCAACCGGATGCAGCAGGCCCTGGAGGAGTTCGTCATCGAGGGTATCCCCACCACCATCCCCTTTCACCAGCAGGTGCTGGCGGACCCCGATTTCCGCCAGGGCCGCTTTACCACCGCCTTTCTTGAGTCATTCCAGTATCAACCGGTTGAGGAACCCGAATGAACATCCCTGATGATCTGCGTTACACCCAGGATCACGAATGGGCCCGGCTGGAGGGCGACACAGCTACCGTGGGCATCACCGATTTTGCCCAGGGCGAGCTGGGAGATATTATTTTCGTGGAATTCCCCGATTTAGGAGATACCTTTAGCCAGGGGGATACCTTCGGTACTGTAGAGGCAGTGAAAACTGTGGCCGACCTGTTCATGCCTGTCTCCGGTGAGATCATCGCGGTCAACACCGATCTGGAGGATGCCCCGGAAAAAGTGAACAACGATCCTTATGGTAAAGGCTGGCTGGTGAAGGTCAAGCTTTCCAACCCCGGCGAGGTGGACGAGCTCCTCACCGCCGCCGTGTACAGGGACCTCATTTCGTGACCCAGCCGCACCCCTACATGCCGGCCACCGACGCCGAGGAACAAGAGATGCTTGAGGCCATCGGAGTGCGGTCCTTTGAAGAGCTGATCAAGATCATTCCCCCTGAACTGCGCGTGAAAGGGGAGCTGGGGCTGGGTCCCGGCAATTCAGAGCTGGAGGTATCCGCCGAACTCAACCGCCTGGCCGGGATGAACCGCCCTGCCGCTGCCGGGATCTGTTTCCTGGGGGGCGGCGCTTACGATCATTATACACCCGAGGTGGTAAAAGCTATCGCCCGGCGCTCGGAATTCTATACCGCCTACACACCCTACCAGGCTGAGGTAAGCCAGGGGACCCTGCAGGTGATGTATGAGTTTCAGAGCCTGGTGTGCGAGCTCAGTGGTCTGGATGTGGCCAACGCCAGCCTGTACGATGGGGCGTCAGCGGCGGCGGAGGCGTGTTCTCTGGCCCTCGGCGCAACGGGCCACGAAAAGATACTCCTGCCGGAAACCCTCCATCTCCATACCAGGGCCGTCATCGAGACCTACCTCCAGAACCGATCCGCTGAGATTGTATCCGTGGGTAGCCGGAACGGCCGGGTTGATATGGATGACCTGGCGGCCAAGTCTGCAGCTGCGGCCGGGGTGGTGATCCAGTCGCCCAATGTGCTGGGTCTATTAGAGGACTGGGGCGCTGCGCGTAAGACCCTAGTCACCGAGGATACCCATTCGTCAGGCTCAGGGCGGGCGCTCCTCATTGCCGACGCTGATCCCCTTACCCTGGGCGTCCAGGAAAGCCCCGGTGCCGCCGGCGCAGACGTGTATGTCGGCGAAGGGCAGTCCCTGGGGATTCCCCTCTCCTACGGCGGTCCTTACCTGGGGTTGATGGCGACCAAAGAGAAGTACATCCGGCGGCTTCCGGGACGCATCGCTGGCCGTACCGTTGACCGGGAAGGCCGGCCGGGGTTTGTCATGGTGCTGCGGACCAGGGAACAGGATATTCGCCGGGAGAAGGCCACCTCCAATATCTGTACCAACCAGGGACTCATGGCCCTCTGGGCGACGGTCTACCTGTCCCTGCTGGGCAGGGAAGGCCTGCAACAGCTGGCCGGGCTGTGCTTCGACAAGAGCCAGTACCTGGGCCGGGCCATTGCCGGGCTCCCGGGCTTCGAGCTGCCCTTCGGCTTTGGCTATGTAAAAGAATTTGTGGTACGAACCCCCATTCCGGCACGGGACCTGCGCGCTAAAGCGGAGAAGGAGGGCTTTTTCATGGGCGTTGTTACGTGGCAGGGGGAAGTTCTGCTGCAGCTGGCCGTAACCGAAAAGCGAACCCGGGCGGAGATGGACCGCCTGGTCGATTTCCTGGGACGGGCGGCTTCGTGAGCGTCCTCCAGTCCCTGCTGCAGCGGCTTTCATACCAGAAGGCCAACTACCTGGTTCTTATCGACCCCGACCGCAAGAACGACGGGCACCTGAATGACCTGGTAGCCTGCGTGAACGAGTCGGGTGCTGACGCCATCCTGGTGGGTGGCAGCCTGATCATGGACGGCGGCTTTGAGGAGCGGGTGAGAATCATCAAGGCGGCCTCACAAGTGCCGGTGATCCTCTTTCCCGGCTCTTCCAACCAGCTTACCGGGCAGGTGGATGCCATCCTGTTCATGTCGCTTCTCAGCGGACGGAATCCCCAGTATCTGATCGGTGAGCAGGTACAGGCCGCGCCAATGGTGAAACACCTGGGATTGGAGGTCATCCCGACCGGTTACCTCCTCATGGCCGGCGGCAGTCCCACGGCGGTGGAGTTTATGAGCAACAGCCAGCCGCTGCCCATGGATAAACCCGATATCGTACTGGCTCACGCCCTGGCAGCACAGTATTTTGGTATGTCCCTGGTCTATCTGGAGGCCGGCAGCGGTGCCCGGCGGTCCGTCCCCGAGGAGGTAATTCGCAGCGTAGCCGGGGAGCTGGACATCCCCCTGGTAGTTGGCGGCGGCATCTGCAAACCCGAGGAAGCGGCCGGGAAGGTCAGGGCGGGTGCCCGGTTCGTGGTGACCAGCACCGTCCTTGAGCGAGAGAGCAGCCTGCACGTTCAGGGCCAGGATACCATGCGGGCCTTTGCCGCAGCGGTCCACGAAGGCTGATGGCCGCAGAAGTCCTGCCGGGCGAAGAGCACCTTCAGGATTATCTCCTGTACGCCAAGATCGAACGAAACCTGTCACCTGCCACTCTCCTGGCCTATCGCAGCGATTTAACCCGTTACCTGAACTATTTGAAAGATAACGGTGTCAAGGACCTCAACGAGGTACGCCAGGGCCAGGTGCGAGGCTATACCCGCTGGCTGAACTCCCTCTGCCTTTCGGCGGCCACCATTCACCGCTCCTTTTCCGCCGTCCGGGGCTTCCACCGCTTCCTGCTGGCGGAAAAGCACGTCTCCAGGGACCCATCCGCTTTACTGGACCCCCCCAAACTGCCCAAGCGCCTGCCCAAGGTGCTGGAGGTGCACGAAATTGACGCTATTCTGGAAGCGATTGATACCGGCAGGCCCCTCGGTGTCCGGGACCGGTCCATCATCTCCCTGCTGTACGCCTGCGGCCTGCGGGTGTCGGAGCTGATCGGGCTGCGGCTCACTTATCTTATGCTGGAGGCCGAGCTGGTGCGGGTCATGGGCAAGGGTTCCAGGGAGCGGGTAGTGCCCATCGGCCAACGGGCTATCGATGACCTGGAGACCTACATCAATAATGTGCGGCCTGCGCTGGCCCGGAAAGGCAAAAACACCGGAGAGATCTACCTTAGCATCCGCGGCAATCCCCTTACCCGCATGGTGGTATGGAATATCCTCAGCCGCTGGTCGGTTGCAGCCGGGATCGAGAAGGAAATCTCGCCCCACACCCTGCGGCACAGCTTCGCCACCCACCTGCTGGAAGGGGGCGCCGACCTGCGCGCCGTCCAGGAGATGCTGGGCCACACCGACATTGCCACCACCCAGGTCTACACCCACCTGGACCGGGACTACCTGAAGGAGGTGCACCGACAGTATCACCCCCGGGGGTGAGGTGTCGGGCGTGGGAAAAGTGGCGGGGACCTGCGGTTTTGTTGAGAATATGCCAGGCAAAAGATGTTTATTGCCGCTTATCAGAATGTCATGAAATATAAGGCCTGCCGTGCTTGACCTCAGGCTCATGGTCTTACTCATCCCGGTCGTTCTCCTGGCCCTGTCGGTGCATGAGTACTCCCACGGTATGATGGCCTACCGGCTGGGCGACCCCACCGCCAAGTACGCCGGGCGGCTGACCCTCAATCCCCTTTCCCACCTGGACCCCATTGGCACCCTCATGCTGTTCCTGGTGCACTTCGGCTGGGCCAAGCCGGTGCCGGTGGACCCGCGTCATTTCGCCAATCCCAAGCGGGACATGCTGTGGGTGGCCCTGGCGGGACCCGCTTCCAACATGTTCCTCGCCTTCCTCAGCGGGCTTGTTATCCGTTTCATCAACGCCCACCCCGGGCCGTTTATGGGCAGCTTTATCGGGAATAGCTTTGCCGTCATGATGGTCCTGAGCCTCCAGATCAACCTGGCCCTGGCGGTGTTCAACCTGCTGCCCATCCCCCCGCTGGATGGCTCCAAGGTGCTTTACGGCCTTCTGCCTCCCCAGTATGAACACGTGGCTTACAACCTGGAGCGCTACGGACCAGGCATCCTGTTCGGCCTGATCCTATTAGGCATGATCACCGGCTTCTCCATTATCTGGGCCTTCATCGGACCCTTCGTCGGTTTCTTCTCAACCCTCTTCGCCGGGGCATGAGATTCGCATCGGAACGACGACGCTTTCAGATCCGTCCAGGCCAGCGCCGCGTGGAATTCCGCCGGCTTCGCGATCAGCGGTGGAACAAGCTCGCCTTCTGGCGCTACCTTATCCTCCTCATCCTGGTTATTCTATTGCTTAAATATCTGTTATCGCTGGCCTCAGGTCCATGATGCAGCTGGTCGAGTGCGTACCCAACTTCTCCGAAGGGCGGGATCAGCGGGTGATCCAGGACCTTTCGGAGACCGTTTCCCGCCTTGACGGGGTACGGCTGCTGCACGTGGATTCCAGTGCCGATGCCAACCGCACGGTCGTTACTTTCGTGGGGGAGCCGGAGCCAGTATGTGAGGCTGCTTTTCAGGCCATCTCCCGGGCGGCCGAGTTGATTGATATGCGCCGCCACCACGGCACGCATCCCCGCCTGGGTGCCGCCGATGTCTGCCCCTTTGTGCCCCTCGCGGGGATTTCCCTGGAAGGGTGTGTCCGGCTGGCCCGGAGGGTGGGGGAGCGGGTCGGCGGGGAGCTGGCGATTCCGGTCTATCTTTATGGCGCCGCCGCGCACCCCGGTCGCCGCAGCCTGGCTGACATCCGGCGTGGGGAATACGAGGGTTTGCCGGAAAAGCTGGCCGCCCCGGAGGGGACACCCGATTTCGGCCCGGTCGTGTTCCAGCCGCGTATTGGGGTCACCGCCGTCGGGGCCCGCGACATCCTCATCGCCTTTAACGTGAGCCTGAACACCACCGACCAAGCCCTGGCCAGCGAGATCGCCCTGGCTGTCCGTGAGAAGGGGCGGGTCAAGCGTGACGCTGACCCCGCCGATGGCGGGGCTGGCGGCCAAATCGTTCGGGATAGCAGCGGCCGGGCGGTGCGCCAGCCGGGAACCCTCAAGGCCTGCCGGGCCATGGGCTGGTTCATGCCCGGGTACGGCTGCGCCCAGGTCAGCTTAAATCTGGAGGATTTCCGGGTGACGCCGCCCCACGTGGCCTTTGAGGAGGTAAGTCGCCAGGCCCACCAGCGGGGCCTGGAGGTGACCGGCAGCGAGCTGGTGGGGATGATCCCCCTGGAAGCCATGCTCATGGCCGGGCGATACTATCTGGAGAAAGAGGGTCGTTCCTTATCAGGCCTCGGCCCTGGCCGGACTCGCCGTTCCGGCTCCGCCGAGGCTCCCGGCCCCGGGGAGGCCATAGCCCTGGCCGTAGACGGCTCGGGGAGGCCCGGCACGGCGAGCCACCCGGCGGAGGAGCTGGTGAAAGCAGCGGTCAGTTCTATGGGACTATCAACGGACAGGCCCTTCGAGCCCGAAGAGCGCATTATTGAATACCGGCTGCGTCAGGAAGGCGGCTGCTGGGCGGAATGGGCGGATCGGCTGATGATTTGCCAGACGGCACCCGCTCACCTGGAGGAAGTGAAAAGTGATCCGTCCTGAAATGGGGCCTCGGGCGGAGTCCGGGTATGGGTAAGATCAAGCGCATGTCCGCCGCCCTGGCCGACCAGATCGCCGCCGGTGAGGTGGTGGAGCGGCCGGCTTCGGTGGTCAAGGAGCTCATCGAGAACGCCGTCGACGCCGGCGCCACCGACATCGCCGTTGTTGTCCAGCAGGGAGGGCATAGCCTCATCCAGGTCACCGACAACGGCAGTGGCATGGATCGTGAGGACCTGGCCCTGGCTTTCGAGCGCCACGCCACCAGTAAGATCGAGTCCACGGACGATCTGGCGCGCATTGCAACCCTGGGCTTCCGGGGTGAGGCCCTTCCTTGCATCGGGTCTGTGGCCCTGGTCCGGGCGCGGACCTCCACGGATCTCCACGAAGGCAGCGAGATCACGATGGAAGGGGGCAAGGGAAAGGGTGTGAAACCGGCCCCGGCGGTGGGGGGCACCACCATCCAGGTGAAGAACCTGTTCTACAATACACCGGCCCGCAGGAAATTCCTCAAGCGGCCTGCTACTGAGAACCAGCATATCGTTGAGGTGGTACGCCGGTTCGCCCTGTGCTATCCCGAGGTCGCTTTCAGCCTCACCAGCGGTGGCCGCGAGGTATACCGCCTGCCGCCGGCGGACCTCAGGCAGCGCATTGGAGCCGTCTTCGATCGCTTCTACCAGCAGTCCCTGAAAGGAGTGGTCCTCGAAAAGCCCCCTTTTAAGGTGGAAGGCTACGTGGGGAACCTGAACCTGGTGCGCGGCCGCCCCGGAGAGCAGTACATCTTTCTTAACCGCCGGGCCGTGCAGGACCGCCTGCTCAACAGCGCTGTCTATTCCGCCTATCGTTCCCTCATAAGCCGGGGGGAGTATCCCTTCTTCGTCCTGAATATCACCATGCCGGTGGAGATGGTGGATGTGAACGTGCATCCGGCCAAGACCGAGGTGCGCTTCAGGGACGAGTGGCGGGTATACCACGTCGTTAAGACGGCGGTTACCGAAGCCGTCCGGGATATTCCCGGCATGATGCCTGAATTTGCCCCGCCGGTTGAAGGGGATCACCCCCGGACCTTCCCAATGCCCGGCTCTGCGGGTCTTCAGCATCGGTCACCGGCAGCTGGCCTCTTTGAAGCCGCCCCCAGGCCGGCCCAGGCGCCAGGCAGCGATAATGCCGAGACTCAAATAGAAAGGGCGGCCCCAGGGGCTGGTCTCACGCCGCCTATGGATGAAGCGGCGCGGCTGCGAACCGAGCGGTCCTACAACCCCGAATCCATCTGGCAGGTGCACAACAAGTATATCTTAAGCCAGGTGGTCTCGGGGGTGGTGGTTATCGATCAGCACGTGGCCCACGAGCGGGTGCTGTTCGAGGAGGCGCGGAAGGCTTTCGACGGCCCGCCAGCTGGCAGACTGCCGTCCCAGACGGTGCTGTTCCCCCAGGCCCTCGAGTTCGCCCCCGACGAGTTCGCCCGGCTGGTGGACCTCATCCCCAACCTGGAACGGCTGGGGTTCCGTATCCGGGAATTCGGTAAGAATACGGTGGTGGTGGACGGCGTGCCCGGCGAAGTGGTCTGGGGCCGGGAGCGGGAGATTATCCGGGACATCCTGGACCATCATGGGGAGGGCCAGACCGGCGCCGAATTTTTCGACCAGCTGGCGGCTACCTACGCCTGCCAGGCGGCCATCAAGGCCGGGGACCCCCTCACCCTCGAAGAGATGATAAGCCTGGTGGACCGCCTCTTCGCTACGGAGAATCCCTACTACTGCCCGCACGGCCGGCCTATCGTGGTGCACCTCTCCCTGCAGGAGCTGGACAAGCGCTTCGAGCGGATCTGAGAAGCTCAAACGAACCCGAACGTGATCCTTATCATAACTGTAACTTCTTCCTGGCAACCTTTCCGCCCGCGGCAGAATCCAATGGCTGGTACGTTATGGCAGAGTCGCAGCAGCCAGCCAGCAGGGAGACTCGCATGAAAACTGTCGCTTACGTATTTAGCGGTGCAGCCCTTTTACTTTCGACCTTGGGGGCCCAGAGTGTGGGCGCACTGACCGGGCGGATTACCGACCTCGATACTCATCAACCCCTGGTGGGCGCCAATGTCATGCTGGAGGGGACCGATCTGGGAGCCGCCGCCAACGCGGAAGGCAGATTCAGGATTGTCAATATCCCCGTCGGCAGCTACACCGTCCGGGTAATGATGATGGGCTACAAGGCCCAGGCGCGGGCTAACGTCCACGTAGTGCCACAGCGGGAAACCGTCATCAACATGGCCCTGGAGCCGACCGTATTAGAGGTAGAAGGCCTCACGGTAACGGCGGGCTTCTTCGAGCGGGCGAAGGATGCCGTGGTGAGCACGCGAACCATCGACATCGAAGAAATACGTTCTGATCCAGTGGGGGCCTACGATATTTTCCGGATGATGCAGGCGCTTCCATCAGTGGCTTCGGATGCGGATCAGTCGAATGAAATCATAATCCGAGGGGGGCACCCCGGCGAAAACCTGTTCATCATGGATCACCTGGAAATACCCTATCCCAATCATTATTCCAATCAGGGGCTAGGCGGAGGACCGGTGACCATGGTGAATACGGCCTTCATCGACCGCATTGACTTTTATGCCGGCGCCTTCTCCGCCCGCTACGGGGATAAGCTCTCCTCGGTCATGGACGTGACTTTGAGGGAAGGCCGCCGCAACCGGCACCTGGCGGAATTCGATTTGAGCATGGCCGGGATCGGTCTTCTCGTGGAAGGGCCTCTAACGCAAAGGGGCTCCTACCTGGCTTCCTTGAGCCGGTCCTTCCTGGATCTGGTGATACGCCAGACGGGTCTCACGGCGGTCCCCCAGTACTGGACTGCCCAGGCGAAGGCGGCCTACGATCTGGACCACCGACGCAAGCTCATGTTCAACTTCCTGGGAGGGATCGATGCTATCGTTATCGAAGGTGAAGGTACGCCGCAAACCAGAGGCGCAGAAAATGTGAACTATGGCAGCAACCAGTACACCCTGGGATTGACCTATAAGGACCTTTTCTCGCAGAACGGTTATCTTATCACCTCCCTCAGTCAAAGCAGGACTCGCTTTGATATCGATGTGTACAAAATTCTCGAAAATGACGAGGACGATAATTATTTCAACAAGGACGATATTGAGATCGAAACCACGCTGAAAGGTGACTGGTCCTATAAACTCAGCCCAAGGTTGGAGCTGAACAGCGGCCTTAATCTGAAGCATGTGGCGCTTGACTACCACGACCGCTACGCCGGTGAACCCCTTATCTTTTATGGCTATGCCGCCGACTCCCAGGCCACGCCTGACACGGTGTTGTGGGAATACTTTAAGGACAACATATTAAACAATCACGGGGCCGTGGTGGTGCCCCTGGATACGCTGGACGACGGGGATCCCTGGAGGCGGGCGTCCCGAATCGGTTTTCTGAAGACCGGCCTGTATGGACAGGTTCGCTGGCAGCCACAGGCCCGCCTGGCACTGGCCCTGGGTGGCAGGATCGAGCACATGGGGTTTACCGGGGCCGCCAACTTTTCGCCCCGGCTGAGTATGTCATACAGCCTGACCGATAAGCTGAAGATAAATGCCAGCGCAGGCCGGCACTATCAGTCGCCCTACTATGACCAGCTCTATTCCGGAGGGATAAAGGCTGATTCCCTTAAGAATTTTTATGCCGATCAGGGTGTGCTGGGGCTGGAATATCTGCTGCGGGAAGACATACGTGCCACCCTGGAAATCTATGGCAAGTCCTACGGCGATATGGTGATTCCACTTTCCTCGACTACCCCTGATAGCAGCGACGAGTCAAATGACTGGGTCAATGACGGGGCGGGGTATTCCTATGGCATCGAGCTGTTTCTCCAGAAGAAGTTTACCAACCACTGGTATGGTACATTCAGCTATTCCAAGTCCGTGGCCGAGGGGTTTGATCCCCGCTATCCGGGAAAGGATAGGACCTATCCCTGGGATTTTGACTTCGGCGATATGATGAGCCTTATCGGCGGCTACAAGATCAGGTACATGGACTACGACTGGTACCGCCGCTTCAAGGAAACCTTCTGGGCCAAGGCGTTCTCGTGGATTCCAATCATGCCCGCCGATGAGTTCGAGATGAGTTTTCGCGCCCGCTACGTCGGCGGCAGGCCCTACACGCCGATGGTCTACAATCACAATGTGCGCCGGTGGTATACTTATTGGGGTCAGGAATGGAATACAGAGCGTTTCGGTCACTATTTCCGCTTTGATATCATGCTGCTCCAGCGGTTCTATTTCAAGAAGATGAACCTGGTGGCCTTCTGGGATATCATGAACGTTTTCAACCGGGACAATCCCTGGGACTGGCAATACTACGAAGATGGCACTAAGGAGATGGTATTGCAGTATAAGACTTTTCCGATAGGGGGCGTGACGCTGGAGTTCTAGAGAGCATGTCATCCTTCGTCAAGCCTTCGGCGTGAGCTCAGGCGAACGCTCAGGATGACGGAAAAAAGATCAATTGTCACACTGAGCCTGTCGAAGTGTGTTGCGCTCGCTTCACCATAGCTATGGATACCCAACCCATCCTCACCATCGTCGGCCCCACCACTTCGGGCAAGACGGCTTATGCCATCGAACGTGCCCGGGAGCTGGGCGGGGAGATCATCTCGGTGGACTCGCGGCAGGTCTACCGGGGCTTTGTCATTGGCACCGGCCAGCCCACGCCCGAAGAGCAGGCGCGGGTGCCCCATCATCTGATCAATATCCTGGACTCGGGTGAGAAAATCACCGCTGGACGGTACGTCCAGTTGGTCTACGAGCAAATCGCGGACATCACCGCCCGTGGTAAAGTGCCCGTCCTGTGCGGGGGGACGGGCCTGTACGTGCGGGCCATCCGGCTGGGGCTGGCCTCCCTGGGCGATTCGGACTTCCAGCTGCGGCAGAAAATTCGCGCTCGTATTGAGGATGAGGGAGCCGAAGCGGTATACACCGCCTTTGCCGAAATTGACCCCGACTACGCCGCCACCTTCCACCCACACAACGTCCCGCGCCTGGCCCGGGCTCTGGAGATCCTGGAGGCCACCGGCCAGCCCCCCAGCCGGGTGCAGGCCTGGCGCAGGGGGGAGGGAGGGTATACGGAGACCCCCGCCGTCACCGTAGAGGGCGCAGGTGAAGTGACTTTCGAGCTCGTTGGCCTGGAGCGGCCCAGAGATGAGCTTTACAGCCGGATCAACCGGCGGGTGCTGGAGATGCTGGACCGGGGCTGGCTTGAGGAGGTGCGGGGGCTGCTGGCGGCGGGCGTCTCTCCCGAGGCCCATCCCATGCAAGGGGTAGGCTATCGCCAACTGGTGCAGGTCGTGAAGGGTGAACTTACCCTGGATGAAGCCGTTCCCATCATCCAGCAGCGGACGCGCAACTTCGCCCGGCGGCAGATCACCTGGTTCCGCCGGGAACCGGTGCGGTGGGTTGCGCCGGATTGACTAGCGAATCCATAAATGAATTCGCTGAATCAAAAAAGACGGCTTAAGCCGCCTGTCGAAATTGTGCAGTGCCCTTCAGGGCAGTTTATTCGACTGAGCGTTGTGGTTTACCACATCGCTCATTTGGCGCAGTCGATGCTCAGGTGTAACTTCCCCCTACTTGGAGCCAGTGAGATGAAGTATATAAGCCGCCGTCATACGCGCCAGGTCTCGGTACGGGGTCTCGCTATCGGGGGCGGTGCACCCATTCCGGTGCAGTCCATGACCACCACCAGGACCGGCGACGTTGCCGCCACCATGAAAGAGATCGAGCGCCTGGCGGCGGCGGGCTGCCAGATCGTGCGCCTTACCGTGCCCGACGAGGCCGCCGCGAAGGGTTTTGCCGAGATTCGCAAGCATACCAAGCTGCCGCTGGTGGCGGACATCCACTTCAACTATCGCATGGCGCTGGCCGCGGTGGATGCCGGGGCGGACAAAATCCGCATCAACCCCGGCAATATCGGGTCCCGGGAGCGGGTCGCGGAAGTCATCCGTAAGGTGCAGGGCGCCGGGCTGCCCATCCGCATTGGCGTGAACGCCGGGAGTTTGGAGAAGGACCTCATCGAGAAATACGGCTATCCTACCCCACAGGCCATGGTGGAGAGCGCCGAGAAGCACATCGCCGTCTGCCGGGAACACGGCTTCGAGGATATCGTGGTTTCCCTTAAGGCCAGCGATGTGCCCCTGATGATCGCCGCCAATCGCCTCTTTTCCCGCGAGTATGATTATCCCCTCCACCTGGGCGTAACCGAGGCAGGGCCCACCCGGACCGGCACCATCAAGTCCGCGGCAGGTATCGGTACCCTCCTGGCCGAAGGCATTGGCGACACTATCCGCGTCTCCCTCACGGATGACCCCGTGCAGGAGGTGAAGGTCGGTTTTGAGATCCTCAGGTCCCTGGGCCTGGCCAGCCGGGGGGTAACTATCGTGGCCTGCCCCACCTGCGGCCGCCTGGAGGTGGACCTGATCAGGATCGCGGGCGAGGTGGAAAAGCGCCTGGAGGGGGTAAGTAAAACGCTCACCGTGGCCCTCATGGGGTGCGCGGTGAACGGTCCCGGCGAGGCCGCCGGTGCCGATCTCGGAATCGCTTTCGGCAAGGGCGGCGGGCTGCTGTACCGCGGCGGGAAAAAGGTCGGGAAGGTGTCCGAAGCGAAGGCGGTGGATCGGCTCATGGAGGAGATCGAAATTTTCGAGGAGACATACAAGGCATGATCCGGGTCCTGATGAAGGGATGGCTGCCCCTGGTGGCGGGGCTTTTACTGGCTGGCTGCGCTACTTGGTTTGTGCCCCGCGGAGACGCCTACCAGACCATCGCCGACCAGGGGGCCTGGTGCTGGTTCGCCGATCCCCGGGCGGTGGTTTCCCAGGGCCGCACCTATATTGGCTGGGTCAACGGCGCCGGGGACATACGGATTGGGGCTTATGATCACCGCACGCAGGAGCTGACTACTGCCACCCTTCATCCGGCGCTCCAGGTGGACGACCATGCCAATCCCGCCCTGCTGGTCCTGCCCGATGACCGCCTGAAGGTGTTTTACTCGCGTCACAGCGGCAAGCCCATGTATTACCGGATCACGGACCGTCCCGGCGATATCTCATCCTGGACGGAGGAGCTGGAGCTGGGCGTGAACACGGAGGGAAGCCGCGGTTATACCTATCCCAATCCCATGCTCCTGCCCGGGGAGGGGAACCGCATCTACCTCTTCTGGCGGGGTGGTGACTATAAGCCCAGTTTTTCGACGAGCGATGACGACGGCAAGACATGGTCAGCGGCTCGGACCCTCGTCAAGGGGCGCGGGCGCAGGCCCTACATCAAATTTGTCACCGACGGGGATAAGCGGATTCATTTCGCCTTCACCGACGGCCACCCGCGGAACGAGCTGGCCAACAGTATCTATTACGCCTATTACGAGGCTGGTCACTTCTATCGGGCCGACGGCACCCTCATCAAGAGCATGGCCGACCTGCCTTTCGACCCGGCGGAAGCCCACCTGGTTTATGATGGTCTGGGGCCTGAAGGCCGGGCCTGGATATGGGATATCGCCCTGGACAGCGGGGGCCGCCCGGTGATCGTCTACACAGCCCTGCCGCAGGAGACCGATCACCGCTACCGCTACGCCCGCTGGACGGGGGAGCGGTGGCTGGACGGCGAAATCGCCGCCACCGGGGGGTGGTTTCCCCAGACGCCGGAAGGGGACCGGGAGCGGGAACCCCATTACTCCGGCGGCATCATACTCGATCATGTTAATCCATCAATTGTATACCTTTCGCGGCTGGTTCAGGGCATTTTCGAGATTGAGAAGTGGACGACAACCGACGGCGGCGTGACCTGGACCTCAGAGCCGGTCACCGCTGGATCGCCGAAAAACAACGTTCGTCCCGTTGTCCCCCGCGGTTATAAGCAAGGTGGCCTGGAGTTGGTGTGGATGTATGGCGATTATATTCACTATACCAAGTATGACACGGAACTCAAAATGAAGCTTTCTCGATAGCGTATGTAGCAGGTGAGTATGTCAAGATCAGCAGGGACGGAAGTTTCAAAGAAGAGGTACATAAGGAAAGTCTCCGGCATCATCACCATTTTGGTACTCACTTTCGTCTTTGGCTTATATTGTTCCGGCCCCTCGACGGCCCTCCCGCCAACCGGCCTGCTGTGTGAACTCATGGAACACCCGGACCATGTGTCCATCGCCACCGCCTATCCCCGCTATGGCTGGATTGCAAACGACAGCGCTCCCACCAGCACGCAGTCGGCGTACCAGGTCCTGGTGGCTTCCAGCCTGGCAGCCCTGGCTGACGATGTGGGGGATGTGTGGGATTCGGGGAAGGTTATCGGCGGCCAGTCTATCACTGTTCGACATGCGGGCGAGCCGCTGGCGCCTGATGCCACCTACCACTGGAAAGTGCGCACCTGGAATGACCGGGGACAGGCGAGCCCCTGGTCGGAATCCCAGACCTTCCACACCGGCGCCATTATCGACGCCCATATCACCACACGCTATCCCCTGGTAAAGGCTGAAGTGGCCCCGCTGCGTATGGTGAAGACGGCCCCGGACATGACGTTCATTGACTTCGGCAGGGCCGCCTATGGTACCATAAAACTGACCCTCACCAGCCAGGCTCCAAGGGATGTTGAAGTCCACCTTGGTGAAGTGGCGGCTGGCAAGCAGGCCCTGGACCGCAATCCCGGCAGGCACCGCCGCTACCGGATGATGGTTCTGCCCCTGAAGGCCGGGACCCACACCTATACCGTTGCCATCACGCCCGACGAGCGCAATACGGAGAACCCAAAGGCCATCAGAATGCCGGTGGAAGTGGGGGAGGTGATGCCGTTTCGTTACTGCGAGCTGGCGGGTTATACCGGGCCGCTGGATACCTCCGATGTGAGACAGGTGGTGGTCCATTATCCCTTTAACAATGACGCCTCATATTTCAGTTCATCAAGCCAGGTTCTTAACGATGTGTGGGACCTGTGCAAGTACACCATAAAGGCCACCAGCTTCTGCGGAGTGTATGTGGATGGCGACCGGGAAAGGATCCCCTATGAGGCCGACGCCTATATCAACCAGCTGGGCCATTACAGCGTGGACCGGGAATTCACCCTGGCCCGCTATACCCACGAGTACCTGATCACCAATCCCACCTGGCCCACCGAGTGGATCATGCATTCGATCCTGATGGCCTGGGCCGACTATATGCAGACCGGCGATGCTGCTTCCCTGGCCCGCTTCTATGATGACCTGCGGGCCAAAACCCTCGGCGCCCTGGCCAGGGGGGACGGACTTATCAGCACCCGGACCGGTCTGGTGACCAACGAGGTGTTGACCGCGATCCATTTTCAGGGGCGGCTGAGAGACCTCGTGGACTGGCCGCAGCCGGGGGAAACGGGTTTACCCGAGGGACAAGGTGGCGAAACCGACAACTTTGATTTCCGGCCCATCAATACGGTTGTTAACGCGTTTCACTACCGGGCGCTGGTACTTATGAGCCGAATTGCAGATGTGCTGGGTAAGAACGGAGACGCCAGCAGCTATTCCAGGCAGGCGGCCAGAGTGAAGTCGGCCTTCAACGAGGTCTTTCTGGACAAGACCAGGAGTGTTTATATCGATGGTGAGGGCAGCAGCCACAGCTCCCTGCACGCCAACATGTTTCCCCTGGCTTTTGGACTGGTGCCGGAGCCAAACGTGCCGAAGGTGGTCGCGTTCGTCAAGAGCCGGGGCATGGCGTGCAGCGTCTACGGGTCCCAGTACCTGCTGGAGGCGCTCTATCAGGCCGGCGAGGCCGAACACGCCCTGAAGCTGCTCACGGCCACCGACGACCGCAGCTGGGCGCATATGATTTATGACGTGGGCACCACCATCACTCTTGAGGCCTGGGACCGGAAGTATAAGCCCAACCTGGACTGGAACCACGCCTGGGGGGCGGCGCCGGCGAATATCATTCCCCGGTGGCTGATGGGAGTGCGCCCGCTGGAGCCGGGCTATGGCCTGATACAGATCAAGCCCCGGCTGGGCGGCCTGGAATGGGGCACCCTGGAGCTGCCGACAATCCGGGGGACGGTGCACGTGGACGCCAGGGCAGGGGATGGCGCTTTTATTCTGAAGGTGCGTATTCCGGCCAATACCAGGGCCAGGGTGTGCATACCGGCCGGCGGTGGCGATGATCCCATAGTTAAGGTGGACGGTCGGCCCCGCAAAGGGCAGGTGGAAGGGGACTTTGTCGTCTTTGGCCGGGTTGGCTCCGGCGAACATACCTTTGAGCGGCCTGTTCGGTAACAATGATCCATACACGGACATACAGGTCGAGGTCCAGGTGAGCGGTTCCCTCCTGGCCCATACCCACTCCGCCGCCGTCCTCGGTGTGGATGCCTACATCGTCAAAGTGGAATGCCACCTGGACAACGTGATCCCGCCGATCTTCACCACCGTGGGCTTGCCGGATGGAGCGGTGCGGGAGAGCAAGGAGCGGGTCACGGCGGCGCTGAAGAACTCGGGCTACAAGATCCCGCAGAAGCGCACGACCGTGAACCTGGCCCCGGCGGACATCCGCAAGGAAGGCAGCGCCTTCGACTTGCCCATCGCTGTCGGTATCCTCAGCGCCCTGGGGTTCGTTCCGCAGGACGCCCTGGAGGAGACCATCCTGGTGGGCGAGCTGGGCCTGGACGGGGCCCTGCGAGTGGTGAAGGGAGTGCTGCCCATCGCTATGGCGGCCCGCGAAGCCGGTTACAAGACTATCCTGGTGCCTACCACCAACGCTACCGAGGCGGCCCTGGTGGATGGTATCCAGGTGGGGGCGGTGGAGAGCCTCCGGGACGTGATGGCCATCCTCAACGGCGAAGCGTCCCTGGCCCCGGTGAAGGTGGAGGGCCAATCATTGCTCCAGCGCGCCCGGACCACCCATATCGACTTCAGCGAGGTGAAAGGGCAGGAGCACGCCAAGCGGGCGGTGGAGGTGGCGGCGGCGGGGGGGCATAACGCCATTCTCATCGGCCCACCCGGCAGCGGCAAGACCATGGTGGCCCAGCGCATCCCTACCATCCTGCCCATGCTTGCCCTGGAGGAGGCCCTGGAGGCGACCAAGATTCATTCGGTGGCGGGTACCCTGCCGCCCGGCGAAGGCATCATCGGCCAGCGGCCTTTCCGCTCGCCCCACCATACTATCTCCGACGCGGGCCTCGTCGGCGGGGGGACAATACCCAAGCCGGGCGAGGTGAGCCTGGCCCACCGCGGGGTGCTCTTCCTGGACGAGCTGCCCGAGTTCCACAAGAGCGTACTGGAGGTCCTCCGGCAGCCGCTGGAGGCGGGTTATGTGACCATCGCGCGGGCCAAGGTGTCGGTGACCTACCCCGCCAGCGTTATGCTGGTGGCGGCCATGAATCCCTGCCCCTGCGGCTTCGCCACCGACCCCCGCAACGAGTGCAGCTGCTCGCCCCCGGCCATCCAGCGCTACATGAGCCGCATCTCCGGGCCGCTGCTGGACCGCATCGACATCCACGTGGAGGTGCCGGCGGTGAAGATCGAGGAGCTGGCGGCTAAGAGTGACGGGGAGCGGTCGGAAGCGATCCGGGAGCGGGTGGAGGCGGCCCGTGAGCGCCAGCACCGCCGCTTCGAGGGCGATAGCCACATCTTCGCCAACGCCCACATGGGGAGCAAGGCCCTGCGGCTCTACTGCCCCCTGCCCGCCGACGGTGAGGACCTGCTCACCAGCGCCATCAACCGCCTGGGACTCTCGGCCCGGGCCTACGACCGCATCATCAAGGTGGCCCGCACCATCGCCGACATCGCCGGCTCGGACACCATCCAGACCCCCCACCTCGCCGAGGCGATTCAGTACCGCTCGCTGGATAGGCAGCTGTGGCTGGGGTGAGAAGGGTTTCGGGTTACGAGTTTCTAGTTTCTAGTTTTGGGTTTCGAGTTTTGGGGATCGGGCAGGCTGTCAGCCTTCAGCCATTAGCCCCGCCAGCTGTGGCCACCCCTCTCTTTGTAAGGGAGGGGTCTCGCGTAGCGAGGGGGTGAGTTTCCCGCACCTGGCGGAGGCGATCCAGTACCGGTCTCTGGATAGGCAGCTGTGGTTGGGGTGAGTTTAGTTACGAGTTTTTAGTTCCGAGTTTCGAGTTGGTGGAGGCGATTTAGTACTGCAGTCTGGATAGGCAGCTGTGGCTGGGGCTAAATTCGCGTCTCATAATGATAGGATGAAATAATGCTGCGCTACCTTTTAACGGTTTTCGGAACGGTCTTCCTGGCCGAGCTGGGAGATAAAACTCAACTGGCAATTCTGCTCTACTCCACCAAGCCGGACGTATCCCGCGTGGGAATCGCGCTGGCGGCATCCCTGGCTCTGGTGACCACCACAGTTGTAGCGGTGGCCATTGGCGATCGCCTCGCATGCTGGATCAATCCCAAATTCCTGGAAGGTGCAGCCGCAATCGGATTTATCTTGATCGGTGCCTTCATGCTCATCTCACTTTTAAAGGGCGAGTAGAACCTTTCGCGTAGTTATCACTTCCTGCGTTAGCCTTGATTTAAGTGTATTATTCCGCCAAGTGACTTATTGATTTATTTCTAATGACTGGTATCAGAGACCTCACAAAGATTTACATAGCGCTGGCTGAACCGGACCGGGTCGCGGCCTATGCGGTCTGGGAGCGCTGGCGACGCCGCTTCGACGGGGAGTCCACCATCTTCGCCAACACCCGAATGGGCAGCAAGGCCCGCGCCGCTACTGCCCCCTGCCCGCCGATGAGGAGGGCCGGTCGAGTAAACACATTAACTTTCTGGATTTAAGGTCATTAGAAGTATTACATTTCCACATTGAATTTGGCAAATGAGAATAATTGTCATTTCAATTATTATAGTACGGTAAAGGAGCATTTTCAGTGAAAACGGATGGAGACAAGGTGAGCAAGGATATTGACTTTTCGATCAAGAGACTGGGAAAAGCAATTCATTTGTCTCCTCTGGAGAACATTAACTTTGTTGATGATGATGGGAAAATTATTTACGATGTAGACTTTAAAAATATCGTAACCCATTACAATAAAGTGGGCCTTGGAAAAATGATTGCGCTGGAAGAAGCGGGGCCAAGGGAGCGTCTGTATTTTGACCCGGAGAAAGTAGTTGCGGGTATTGTAACATGTGGGGGATTATGCCCTGGGCTGAATGATGTCATCAGATCAACATTCATGCAGCTCTATTACCAATACAAGGTGAAGAATATTATCGGGTTTCGATATGGGTATCGTGGCATATATCGAAATAGTGCCCCTGGTCCGATGATGTTGACCGTAAATGATGTGGGACCCATTCATAATCGGGGAGGTTCAATTCTCGGATCTTCCAGGGGGAGTTCGAATCCGGTTGAGATAGTTGACGGACTTGAATATTATGGTGTTAACCTTCTCTTTACTATTGGTGGGGATGGAACTATTAAAGGCTCGATTAGCGTTGAAGAGGAAATGACCAGAAGAGGACTTGCAATCTCTATTATCAATATACCCAAGACGATTGATAACGATATCCCGTTCACATCGAAATCCTTCGGGTTTCAAACCGCGTTCTCGGAAGCTGTGGAATCGATACGCTGTGCGCATAATGAGGCCAGAGGCGCGCCAAATGGAATAGGAATAGTAAAGGTTATGGGGAGAGAATCCGGGTTCATAGCAGCTCACGCGACCCTGGCCCAAAAAGACGTTAATATTTTACTTGTTCCCGAGATAGATTTTGATCTTGAAGGGCCCAGGGGATTGCTGGCGGAACTTGAAAAAAGACTGAAACACGCTAAACATGCTTTGATTGTTGTGGCCGAGGGAGCGGGACATAAGTATTTTGAAAATGAAGAAGAAAAACAAGACCTTTCAGGTAACATATTACTGAATGATATTGGAGTGTATCTTAAAAGCAAAATTAAGAAATATTTCGCGGCGAAAAAGATAGAAGTAAACATCAAATATATCGACCCTAGCTATATTATCAGGTCAGTGCCTGCAAACCCGGAAGATTCTGTGTATTGTGGAATTCTGGCAGAACATGCGGTTCATGCGGCTATGAGCGGCAGGACCAGGATGATTATTGGTAATTGGAATTCAAGGTTTGTTCACTTACCTATGGATATTGTCCAATACGGCAGGAAAAAGATCGATCCAAAAGGAGCGCTCTGGCAGTCAGTACTTTTATCAACAGGACAGCCATCATTAAAATAGTGCCAAAGACTTCTTTCCGGATCATTCGGTTGTTCCATTCAGGTAATAGAGGCAGCGACTATCTTATGCCGTCAGTAGGAAAGTGCCGCTCCCTGTACCGGCAGCTGTGGGTGCGATAATAAGACCATGAACCGGGAGGATATGAAACGAGCAGCGGCCCGGGCGGCCCTGGATTATATTGAGCCCGGCACGATCGTAGGCGTGGGCACAGGCTCTACCACAGACTACTTCATTGATGGCCTGGTGGGATTGAAGGACAAAATCGAGGGCACGGTAGCCAGCTCCATAGCCAGCGCCGAGCGGCTGAAGCGGCACGGTATCCCGGTGCTGGACCTCAACGAGGTGGGGCAGCTGCCCATCTATGTGGACGGCGCTGATGAGGCCGACGCCTGTCTCCGCCTCATTAAGGGCGGCGGTGGGTCGCTGACCCGGGAGAAGATCGTGGCGGCGGCCAGCCGGAGGTTCATCTGCATCGTGGACGAGACCAAGCTGGTGAAGGCGCTGGGGGCTGTCCCCCTGCCGGTGGAGGTGATCCCCGTAGCCAGCAGGTATGTGTCCGCTGCTTTGACCGCGCTGGGCGGCCGACCGATAGTACGCGAAGGGTTCGTCACCGACAACGGCAACCTGATCCTGGACGTCCACGGCCTTGCCATCACCGACCCGGCCCTGATGGAGGCCGAGCTGGATCACATCGCCGGGGTCGTCTGTAACGGCCTCTTCGCCCGCCGCCTGGCGGATGTACTTCTGGTAGGGACCAGCAGCGGTGTCCGGACGCTGACCTAGACCCACCGACCCCAAAACAGGCTTAACGATTTTTCTTGAAGATGAGGCTGGAGCAGGTGAGGCCGGCTTCGGCTTTCTGCAGCTCGGAAATGTCGATGGTCTTCACGTCGTAGCCCAGCTTGCTGAGGGCCGCCGCCGTCGCGGGGGATCCCCTCGCCAGGTAAACCGTGTCCTCCAGCCGCAGGGCATTGGCGGCCCAGGGCTCATTCTCGGCCACCGGGACGACCCGGAAGTTGGCGAACGGCGCCGTATCGAACCAAAGCGGGTTGGCCAGGAGGGTGGCTTTGTCCACGGCCGTAACGGCGGACTTCAGGTGCAGGGTGCCGTGGACCGCTACCGCCGTCACCCGATAGCCAAGGGGCGTTAGAATGTTGCGCAGGGCCTCCGCTCCGGCACGGTCGGTGCGGGTGGACAGTCCCACGAACACCTTTTTCCTCACGATAAGCACGTCCCCGCCGTCGAGGGTGGCGGGCGGCTGAATGCGGGCGATAGAACGGTACTTGGCCAGTTCCGCCTCAATACCGGCCACCTCAACCCGGCGGCTCTCGGCCCCCGGACGGGCCAGCACAGCCACCTCGTCCACCACCACCGCCGTGTCTTCCACGAAGACGCTGTCCGGGTAGTCTCTGTTCACGTCCAGCTCGATGACCTCCAGCCCGTGAGAACGGAGGGTGTTGCAGTAGGCCGCGTGCTGACGGGTAGCCAGGGCCAGGTCGATGGGCTGCCGCGCCAGGTGGGTGAGCTGGCACTCGCTCAGGTTAGGGGTAACGATATGGGTGAGGGCGATGGGCATGGCGCCCCCTGGACTAATTTTTGCCGTAGGGGACGTGCAACTGGCGAACCATAGGAAAGTGACGCTCATTCTTCGTCACCAGGGTTGCTCCCCTGATTTCGGCTGAGGCGGCTATAAGGGCATCCGCAAGGCCCGTGCCATGACTAGGACCATAGTCCCGGCGATAAAGGCCGCCTTTGATCGCCACTTCGCTGTCAATAGGAACCAGCTCAAACGCCATAATAAACTGATCCATCCTATCCCGTTCGTCCCCATCCCGGATGCCTGCATAAAGTTCTGCTACCGTGATGGTGGAAATAAGCCGCTCCTCCGTTAAAGCATTCAGGTAGGTGATGGCCTCTTTCTGCCCACGGAGATAGTCAATTAGGACATTGGTATCCAATAGTACCCGGCTGGCCATCTAGTTTAACCTTTCACAGGCATAATGCGATCGAGCTCACTCCTCAAGGCTTCGAAATCAGGTAGATCCTGTCGATCCCTCCACATGCCCCGCGCTTGCCTGAGTAGAGAAACCGGATCAAGGATCTTCTGCTCCTGCTCATCAATCATATGATCAATAGCATCCCGGATGAGGTCGCTTTTGGCTTTCCCCGTGCGCTGTGAGAGGATCTTGAGTATGGTGTGCTCTTTTTCCGTGAGATAAATCTGGGTGCGGATCATGATGTGCTCCAACCATTAATGATGTATATTGTTAATGTATATCTTCGCCTCTCACTCCGTCAAGCTGTATTTTTGGGGCTTGCGAAGAACCCTATGAAGGCCGCCGCTACCGATGGGTGAGCTGGGAGTCATTGATGGTGCGAGGGAGACTGTAAAAGAGAAAGGTGGCAAGCGGCTTTCCATTAAATAACATCGGTGCATTCTGGTCTATTGTGTAGTTCTAATCCCCCAGAACCGCAACTCGAGACTCCCCTCCCCGCTTCCATATAGGTAAATTAGTCCCCCGCTGACAAACCTGTTGGGAAGAAACAGAAAGGAGAACCATGCGCATCGGCATCTTAACCGGCGGGGGTGACTGCCCCGGGCTGAACGCCGCCATCCGGGGGCTGGTCCTGGCCGGGACGAAGAAATACGGCTATGAATTTATAGGCTTCCTGGACGGCTGGGCCGGGCCTCTCGAGGACCGCACCATGCCCCTGGATGTGGACACCGTCCGCGACATCTACGATGAGGGGGGGACCATACTGGGCTCCAGCCGCACCAACCCTTTAAAGGACCCGTCATCCGTTGACAAGATAAAAGCCAATCTGGAGGCCAACCGGATCGACGTGCTGGTAGCCATCGGCGGTGACGATACCCTGGGCGTGGCCACCAGGTTGGCCGAGATGGGCGTCAATACTGTCGGCGTGCCCAAAACCATCGACAACGATCTGTCTGCTACCGACTTTACGCCGGGCTTCGATACAGCGGTTACCATCGCCACCGAGGCCGTGGATCGCCTGCATACCACGGCCCGGAGCCACCATCGTACCCTGGTAGCGGAGGTCATGGGCCGCCACTCAGGATGGATCGCCCTGCATACCGGTATTGCCGGCGGCGCCGACTATACCATGCTGCCGGAGCAGGAAACTAAACTGGCCGACCTGTGCGCTTCGGTGCAGAACGAATACGGCGAGGGGCGGAAGAACTATGCCATTGTGGTAGTCTCAGAGGGTGCCAAGCTGGTTCAGGAGGAGGAGATGGTGCTCCAGGATGAGTCCCGCGATGCTTTTGGGCATGTGAAGCTGGGCGGTATAGGGAGGATGGTCGCCCAACTGATTGAGAGAGAAACAGGGATCGAGACGCGGTCAGTGATGCTGGGGCACACCCAGCGGGGCGGCTCACCCACGGCCCGGGACCGGGTCCTGTCCACCCGCTATGGTGTCTTCGCTGCTGAGATGGTCCATGAGGGCAAGTTTGGGCAAATGGCGGCTATCAGGGGCGATACCATGATCGCCGTTCCCCTGGCGGAGGCTACCACCATAAACAAGAGGGTGGGGTCTGAACTGTTCCCCGTGCTTGAGGTACTGAAATCTTAGCCGTTTGAGCCCGACTGCCTGATCAGGGCCAGGCCCTTTTTCGCCCCCGGATGGTTGGGGACCAGATCCAGTACTTTGGCGTAGAGCTTACCGGCCTGCTCCTTCATTCCCAGGCTGGCGCAGGCGGTACCGAGATGGAACAGGGCTTCAACGTCATGGGGATGTCGATTGACGATGTCCAGGAATGTCTGGAGCGCGTCTTCGGTACGGTCTAGCTCCAGGTAAACATCGGCCAGGTTTTTAGCCGTATCCGTGTTCCCAGGATCCAGTTGCAGGGCCAGGCTCAGATGGGCCAGGGCTTGCTCCTTGTCGCCGCTGGTGAGGTAGAGCACCGCCAGGTCGTTCTGGGCCCGGGCGTGGAAAGGATCCCTGGACACGACCTCCCGCATGACCTTCAGCGCCTCCCCGTACTTGTCTAGCCCGATGAGTTCATGGGCGCGATCAAAAGCGGCCTGGGCTTTTATTTTAACCGCCGGCGGCGTGGTGTCGGTCTCTGGCAGGCGGCAGCCGATGGTTTTTTCCCGCTTGAGCAGGGGCACCCGTCCTTTGTCTATCGCTTCCTGCAGGGCCTCGCCGCCCTCAGTACATAACGCTGCGTAGGCTTCCGCGACCTCCAGGGGTACTCTGGCCTCATTCAGATCCGCTTCAGTGAGGCGGTGTTGTCTGTGGGAGGTGGAGACGATCCGGCACGCCGCGTCGAGCCGCTCCTCAGGTACCGACCATCGCAGCCAGCGCAGTATCCGCGCCGGTTCACCTCGTGGGTCCACAAAGTACATGTCGTAGTGGGTGATCAGCCGGTCACCGGGATCGGTGTCGGACAATATGCGCTGGTAATACCTGAGCCAGAGGTTGTAGCTGAAAGCGTCGGTGCTGCTCACATGCCTGGCAAGAGACCGGGCAGTCTCGACGGGATTGCGAAGGCAGACAACCACCTTCAGTCCGGGCAGCACCGATTTCCAGAAGGGGAGCGTCAGGCTGCAGCGGGGATCCTTCCAGCCCCACGGCTCCCGCTCGCTCATGATTCGAATGAGCTGCTGAGCCCTTTCCCGGAAGGGGTCAATGTCGGGCTTCGTCTCCCAGCCCGGGGGCATATGCGGCAGCAGGAATTCCCAGTCTCCGGCGAAGTGGGCCAGGATCTCCTCGGTCAGCTGATCCATGTCCAGGCATTGCCAGTAGCCGGCGGGATTCCCGTCATCAGGCGGCATGATCCGCTCCTCCGACCCCAGGTAAAGACCGCACAGGTTGAGCAGACGGGCCACCATGGAGGTGCCGGAGCGGTGCATGCCGGTGATGCAGACTGTCATGGGCCCCTTCATCCTGGCACCTGGCATGTCATTCGACTGGTCAAAGGGAACGAGGTCGGAAATACTGGAGGGTTTCTAGGCACAGATTTTCCTGATTAAATCCAGCATGGTGGTCACCCGGTGTTCCATGAGGTGTTCGTTCAGGATCCGCTCGCGGGCCTGCCTGACAGTACGCTGCCTCTCCGCCGGGTGCTTGAGATAATACCTCACCTTGTCCTTGAGTTCCTCATCGTTGCGGAAATAGACCACCTCCTCTTCGAGCGTGAAATTCTCGGCCAGGGACTCCTGCCACTCGCCGAGCAGAAAGCCGCCGCACAGGGGAACGTCATAATAGCGCTGGTTGAGGGCGGTCTCCTGCTGCAGGGCGGTCAGGCTCAGGTTGACGGCGCTGTTCCGGTAGACAAACGGTGTCTCGGTTTGATAGTCTACTGGTGGCCTTACAACCTGCTCAGGCAGATAGTCTTTCCATTCGGCCGGGCCGAAAACCATCAGGGATTCATCCACCAGGCCGGAAAGGCGGTCCGCTCGAT
Organism: uncultured bacterium; assembly: GCA_964621455.1. Taxonomy (GTDB): domain Bacteria; phylum Fidelibacterota; class Marinisomatia; order SCGC-AAA003-L08; family TS1B11. Next base: position 71,499 of record CAZULW010000001.1, on the reverse strand, counting down.
AGCGGCGTGTCTCGCAGGCGATAACATACGCCATGAAGCGATAGAAGTCTTCCATGGACGGAAAACGGTCCCGGTGGGAGGCGAACAGTGAGTTCAGGTCAATCCTGCCATGCTTCTGTTTCTGAGCCCCGAAGTCCGGGCACCAACTGCGGTATGTCTGTTCGAACTCGGGCGTATGGAACTCATTGACCGCCGTGGAAAAAGTTGCGCCAACGTAAGTTACTTTGTCCTGCAGGAACCTGAAAGGGGCATCGGAGCCTGTTCTGGTCAGGGAAAGGTCCGTGGCCAGGGGGAGGTAGAAGACGTGCTGGAACCCGGCCTCCCTCAAACTACCTTCCAGGGACCGCTCATAGGTGAAGGCAATGGCCCAGTCGGGAGACCGTTCCTTGAAATAGGGGCCGGTGAACAGGTGGTTGTCCAGGTACCAGATGATGACGGGTAAGCTCAGCTCGGAGAGCACCGATATGGCGTGTCCGTGGTTATCAAGACCCATGGCGTTGAGCGTCAGGATGGCGTCCGGCCGGACTTCCGCCGCCTTTTTAAGGAGCGTTCGCAGCGCCTCTTCCACGGAAATGTCTTTAGGGAACGGGAGCCCAACGACCTCATGCCCCCGCCGCTTGAACTCGTTAATGAGGGAGTCCTGGAGAAAGAAGTCATACGTAAGGAAGAGTATGCGGTATGGCGGGGACTTGAATTTGCCGTAACCGAAGTGCGCTTTCAGTTTGGGCGCGTTGAAACTCATTGGCGGGATGCTACCACCCTGTGCAGGTCGTTGTCAACCCCGGCTTAAGGTACATGTCCATTGGAGACTCTAAGCCCAGACCTTTTTCACCGTCTCTAACATTGTGTTTACCCGGTGCTCCATCAGGTGTTCGCGCCAGATCCGCTCCCGGGCTTTCCGGATTACCCGTTCCCGGGCGGCCGGGTGCTTGAGGAAATATCGGACCTTGTCCTTCAATTCGTCGTCGTCGCGGAAGTAGACCACCTCCTCATCCAGCTCGAAGTGGTCGGCCAGGGATTCCTGCCAGTCGGTTAGGACAAACCCGTTGCACAAGGGGACGTCAAACAGACGCTGGTTCAGGGCCGTTTCCTGCTGAAACGTGGCCAGACTCAGGTTAATGGCGCTGTTGCGATAGACATTCGGTGTCTCCCGGGCATAAATCACCGGCGAACGAACCACTTCCTCGGGGAGGTAGTTCTTCCAGTCATCGATACCGAACACCACCAGCGGCTCATCCAGCAGGCAGGTCAAGCGCCCTACCCGGTAGCGGCGTGTCTCCCGGAAAACCACATAAGCGATAAAATTGTAGTAGGCTTCCAGGGACGGGAAGCGCTCCCGGTAGGGAGCGAACACGGCGTCCAGGTCGACGTGACCCTGCTCTTCTTTCGCGGCGCTGAAATCGGGCTGCCATTCGTGGTACAGGGCTTCGTATTCATCGGTGTGAAAGTGGCGAACCATCTTGGTGAAGGTGCCCCCTACATATGAAACCTTCTCTCTCAAAAACCTGAAGCGGTCGTCGTACCTCACGGTGCTGTAGGAGATATCAGTGGCCAGGGGCAGGTAGAAGGCGTGCGGGAAACCGGCCTGGTTGAGAGTGGGGAGCAGGGCTTTATCGGAGGAAAACGCCACGACCAGTTCGGGCGCTTCATCAGCGAGGTAGGGCCCGGTAAAGCGGTAGTTATCCAGATACCAGAGGATGACAGGCAGCGGCAGACGGGAGAGGACGCCGATAATGACGCCCCGTCGATCGAGCCCCATGTTATTGAGTACCAGCAGGGCATCGGGTCGAAACTTCACCGCCTCTTCCAGAATTCGGTGGAGGACCTCCTCCGCCGGCAATTGTTTGGGCAGAGGCAGTTCCAGGGCCTCGTGTCCCTGACGTCGTAGTTCGGCCAGGAGCTGGTTCTGGATAAAGTAATCGTATTTAAGGAAGAGGAACCGGTAGGGCGGTGACTCGAACTTCTTATACTGGAAGTGCCGCTTCAGATTCGGCAGCTCTGATTTCATACCCCGAAGGGTACCACTCTGGCGGGGTGCTTGTCAACCCCGTATAATCCAGGACTTCCCCCGAAATAAGCGGGTGAAATTCAGAGGCTATGTTAGGGATTTCTTTAGAACGTGAAGAGTCGGGTATTTATAATAGTTATAAAACCGCTGAAGCGGTTATTAATGCTTCATAACAATATATTAACCCACGACTTAAGCCGTGGGCTTTTTGTGCATGCACAAATAATAATGAACCGTTTTAACGGTTTCTATTATCCCGGACATAAATAAAAACAGCCCTCTCCACTTGCCAGTCTCTATATTTCTCAACAAATCAACGGGTTAGAAACTTAAGAGGCCAATTATCGGGGGAAGTCCTGCGTATAATCGACTCCCTCCTCATGGCAATCACACGGTTGGTCTGGCTGGCCGTCGGATTTCCCCGGCAGGGCTTGATATTCCGTTAAAGTTTTCCGGCAGGCGGCCGATATGACAGGTTAGAGAGCAGTAAAGCGGTACCGGCGGTCAGGCGATGCTGCCGACTACCGCAAATGAAAGTCGCCAGTGGGCAGGGATGTCCACACTAAGAGCACAAGGAGGTTCCTATGAGTTTCACACGTATCAACGCCAACATAGCGGCGCTGCAATCATTCAATGCGCTTATCGGTGTCAACCGTTTGGTCGCACGGAGTTTGCTGCGGCTGTCTACGGGCAAGCGGATCAACCAGGTCGGTGATGACCCGGCCGGTTTCTCACTGGCCCGGAGTATTGAGGCGCGCCGGCGTTCGCTTACACAGGCGGCTAACAACGTCGGTACCGCCAAGAACGTCCTCTCCATTGCCGAGGGGAGCTACCTGGCTATCGCCGAAATCCTGCAGGTCATCAAGGAGAAGACCGTGCAGGCCGCGGACGACAGTTACAACCTCGATCAGAAAACCGCGATCCAGGGCCAGATCGACGCCCTCGTGTCCGAGATCGACGACATCGTGCTGGAGACCGAGTTCCAGGGAACGAAGCTGATTGACGGCTCGTTCTCCGCTGCCAAATTCCAGACCGGCGCCGGGGCTGGTGACATATTCCAGGTCGCCTTAAGCGATGTGGATTCGGCCGCGTTACAGATCGATGCCCTGCTGGTTACCGATGCCATCAGCGCTTCCACAGCCATGGCCGCGATGGATGACGCCATCAACACACTCAACAAGGCGGCCCAGGACGTGGGTGAGTATACGATCCGGCTGGACAACAAGGAAACTACCCTGTCGGTAGCTATAACCAACATCGAGTCCACGCGCAGCCGGATTGAGGATGCTGACTTCGCCGAGGAGCAGATGAATCTCATCCGGGCTCAGATCGTGCAGCAGACGGCATTTGCCTCGTTCGCGCAGGCTAATGCGGCACCCCAGCTGGTCCTATCGCTCTTCCGGTAAACCAGCGCAGCCAGTTGGGCTTTCGCGAAGGGGGTCTGGGTTTTCCAGGCCCCTTTTTTTTGGGGCCTTAAACAGATAGGTTTTCATGGAATAAAAAGGTCACGGCTCTCCAGAATAATAGAAACCGTTGAAACGGTTCATTATTATTGATGCGGGAGGCAAAAGCCCACGACTTAAGTCGCGGGTTTAACGGAGGTTCCAGCGTATTGTGATAACCGCTTCAGCGGTTTGTAACCACTTCTAAAAGAGACCCCCAAAAGTTCCTGAGTTCCATCTGATTATTTGAAGGGAAGTCCTGGCATTTAAAAAGAGATTGATTGATCCATCAATCCCAGCACTGATTTGGGCCGTTTCAACCCTCGTTTTCCCGGCATGGAAGTTGCACGAAATTACTAAAGAATCCCTCCTATCTTCCGATAAGGGAACTAGGAAATGAGCAGATGAAAGTGTGTTATAGGCATAAGGTAACGTAAATTAAGGAGTTATTATCGTGCTTCGTACCCAGGTTCAGCCTCGAGATCCAGATAAGGACCCTTATTTGAAGCAGAAAATATTTTCAGCAAGCCCGGAACAGTTGATTTCCTACGTCTACGATGTTATTATTGCGGCCTGCCATCGTAAAGATCAGGAGCGGGCATTGCAGGGCCTGATGGAGTTGGTTAGTGCCCTTAATTTTGATTACAAGGACATTGCCGTTCCCCTGTATCAGCTTTATCAGTATTGCCTGGATCAGGTCCGGAAAAGGAAATTCGATGAGGTAAAAGGAATCATCGGCGGTCTCAAAGCGGCGTGGGCAGAGGCGATGAGTGTGAACTGAGAGAATAGCAGTGGTAGCGATTTCTACATCATTTTTCGGCGGTCTCGACATCGAGGGCCTGGTAGCACAATACCGGGCTATTGAGCTTGGACCCCGCAGCAGCCTCGAGGTCAAGAAAGAAGTCCTGGAAGGCCGCAAACAGGCGCTCAGCGACCTGGATTCCAAGCTCTCGGCGATTTACAAGCTGGGAGAGCGCTTTTCGGATATTATACTGGATGTCTTCAATGCCCGGCAAGGGGAATCCAGTAACTCCGAGCTGTTTACCGTCTCGGCTGGATCTACCGCCCAGGAGGGGAGTCACAGCCTCACCATCAGTCGTCTGGCGTCTATTGACACTCGCGTTTCCCAGCAGTATGGCGCCGGCAGCAGCGATTTCGGTTCCATTACCACGGACCAGTCTTTCGGGATTCTGCTGGCGCATCCCACCGAGAGCGATCCGGGCAACCGGGTGGAAATCACCGTTACGGTATCCGCGGCGACTTTCAGCAAGACCAATGAGGAGGTGCTGAAGGATATCGCCCAGGCGATCAACGAGGCCATGAGTGCCGCCGCCACCGTCGAGACTATCGATTCGGATGAGAAGGCGGTCGCTTTGGTGGTCTCTGAGGAGACGGACACGTCCCGCCTGGTGCTGCGAAGCGGGCAGTCGGGTGAGACCTACAGCCTGCAGTTCAATGACACCGACGGTCTCCTGGCCGCCTTGCAGGTGAACGCCGCATCGCAGTCAACGGGGACCAGCGGCGGCTATATCACTCCCGCGAATGAACTGAGCGCCCAGTTCACCATTGACGGGCTGGCCTTCACCCGCGACGGCAATTTCGTCGATGATGCGCTTGATGGTGTCAGCATACAGCTGCTGGGTATAACCGCAGCCACGGAGACGATCACCGTCACCTCCGATACCGAAGCTGTCAAGGGCGAGGTTCAGGACTTTATAGATGCCTACAACGAGGTAATAAAATTCCTGAGTGACAAGACGACTACGGGCGGCGAATTCCGGGGACAACCGACATACAGCACCCTGAAGTTCCAGCTGCGGAGCATCATCGCCGCTGTAGTGAGTGATACCGAGTCGACCGACTATAATACGTTGAGTGAGATCGGGATCGGTATCAAGCGGGACGGCACGCTCTATTTTGAGGACGAGACGGCGTTTGAGACGGTCCTGGCCACCAATGCCAGCCTCGTTTCCGATCTGTTCGTCGCCGCTGATGGCGTTGCCGTCAAGCTCAATGACTTTATCATTAATTACACCAAGAGATCAGGGATCATATCGCTCTCAAAAAATTCCATTAAGGCAACCCTGAGGTACCAGGAGACTCGTCTTGAGAATTTCGATGAGCGCCTGGATAAAAAAGTAGAGAGGTTCAGGATGGATCTGATCCGGTTGCAGTCAGTGTACCTGCAGGTTCAGCAGCAATCGGCGTTTTTCAACAGTTTCTCCTACCAGTAGTGAGGCCTCTCTCGTTAACAAGTTGAGGGTCAAAATGGTTGATTCAATCCAGAACGTCACAGCCATCGTAAAGCAAGACCCTAACCTCTCAAAGACCGGTCAGGTGGACCGGGACCAAAGTCCAGGGAAGGATAAGGCCCCCCAAGAGGCAACCGGCGGCTCCGGGGTGACCACTGAGCGTGGGTCGCTCCCGGGAATCGGCGGGAATATCTCCGAGGTGGTGAAGGACCTCAATACCATGGTTCACCAGGTATCAGCCACGAAGGTGTCCTTTGATGTGGATGAAGACACCGGTCTGTCGGTGGTTCGGGTTATAAATAAAGAGACCGGAGAAGTTATTCGGCAGGTCCCGACTGAGGAGCTGCTGACCCTGGTCGCAAGAATGCGCCAGCTCTCCGGACTCATTTTCAACAAAAAAGTGTAGGCAGTGAACCAACAGGCTACCAGCAACAGGGGGATGGAAAGCCGTTTGCGGCAGATCCTCCTGCAACAGCGAGATGCTGTAGCGGATATTTTATGTTTTTCTCAGAAGTTTATGGACCAGCCGGAGCATTTCAGCATCGACCGGCTCGAGGATCTCCTGGAGCATCGGGCCGGGCAAGTGCGACTCATTGAGCAGCTGGAGGATGAGCGTCGCTGGCTGATGGGAGAGGATAACGAGTTGAATGCGTCCCTGCAGCCTTTTCACGGGGAAATTCAGGAAGCCCTGGATACGTTGGTGGCCCTCGATGACCGCCTGAAGGAGATGATTTTCAACGCTCAACTCCAGCTAACAAATAACATGGCATTTACTCCTAAGTTTGTTAACTTAAGGGCGAACGTAACGAATGAGTACAATGCGTCTAGTCGCGTATTGGATATAACGAGGTAGACCCATGGCGCCTATCAAAAATATCGTTAGTGACGTTTCATCTACTGAGCGTTTAGGACAGCAAGAGCGCGTTTCCTCAACCCGGTCGGGCAAGGCTAAAAAGCAGGGCCAGGCGCGTGAGAGTACCGCTGTAGAATCCCGCGGGGATACGGTGGATATTTCCTCCGCTGCGAGACAACTCGCAGAGACTCGCGACAGCCAGATAGCACGGTATCAAGAGATGCTTCAGACCCTTAGGAACGAGAACGGTGATGAGCTGCAAAGCGTGCGACAACGCGTTGCCCAGGGGGAATTCAACGAGCCTGCCGTACTGGAAAGTGTGGCTGGGGCCATAAGCAACCTGCCTCAGTTCCGGGCCATGTCGGAAAGTGCTCCGGAAACACCACAGAGCAGAGAGCTGATGGGTGCCATCGCCCAGCGCATACGCTCCGGACAGTACGATTCTGAGGAGGTGCTCGATCAGATGGCCATGAACATCCTCAGAGATATGGGCGCTGCCTAAGCCTCTCGCTTTATCCTCTACCTTCTGCATTTTAATTCTCACTGACACGAAAACTGTGCCGCCGGGTGACAGTGCATTTTTACCCTGGCCGTCCCATATAGTGAAAATGGGATATTCTTGTATCTATGGGGAAGTCCTGGCCCATTGACCCTATACTCAATCCCAACAGGCCCCCCACCAAAGAGGACCTGGAGGATTTCCTGGGAGTAGGGCGCTACCGCCGGTTTCATGCCATCTATAAGGAACTGGTTAATTTGAAGCTGGCTGGCCGATTTGTGTGGAGCGACCTGGATAAGAGCTGGTTCCTCCGCTTTTACTACGGTAAAACCCCCATTTTCAGCATCCGGTGGGGGGTTGATTGCTTTTATGCTCACCTTGTCTTGAAAGCAAAGGACTTCCAGAAGAGAGCCCGGCACAAGGGCATTACGCCTGAGGCCCTGGCATTGCTCCAGAAAAACCCACTCAACCCGACGAAACGAACCACGAGTGTGGAAGCCAACCTGGAGATGATGAAAGAGCAGGAGGCATTTTTCGAACTGCTGCCCGTCCTGCTCCGGACGTTTGGCTAGCCCAGGGAAGTTTTCGGGCATTGACCGCTTCTGTTTTCCCTTAACAACCGGCACCAGCAGTTGGTCCCCAAGGAAATAAGGGGATCCGGTTTCGCGGCTGCCTGAGAGTAATGTTATAAGGAGGCAGGCAAGAAGTCCCTGCCGGGGGCTCTGTCACGGATGGGGCGGCGGTAATACTCAAAGGTCCGTCCGGAGCCGTGCCAGTTGGGGAAACGCTTCACGATCGTTGTATCCGGGGAAAACCTTCGCGCGACGCCTTCCAGGACATGGCCGGTGACGTACCGGTAGTTATGTTTCCTGGCCCAATTCAGGTAGACCCGTTTCAGGGTCCGGGCAAATCCATTGCCTCGATAGCGGTCTTGGATGACGTAGGCGTAGGTATACAGGGTATTGCCCAGTCCCAGGTTCTGATCGAACTTGGCCCAGGGATCGCGGGCGAAATACTCCAGCGGGACACCGATGATGTAGCCCATGATTTCCCCGTGGTACCGGGCCACGAAGGGCAGGGTCTTGGGATAATTGAAGTATTTCCGGATGGTGGTCTTGGTCAGACGGGCTGAATCCCCGTACTCGCTGGCCAGCGATTCGGAAACCTCCATCAGAGCGGGGACATCCTCGCCCCCAACGTATTCCATGAGTTCGATCTGGAAACCCAGCGGGGAGGAAGCGATGATGCGCGTGCGTGACTTTTCGCTGATATTGAGGGTGAGCTGCTCCATCGCTTGAAACTTTTCCCAGGTTCTATAAATTAATTTAGGTTCACGGCTAACGTCCGTCCAGTGAAAAAATTCGGCGGACATCCCGCTCCAGACCTGTACATGTCTGATGGTGAAGGCCGAAAACCGTATTACATTAAGATCTGAAATTCAGCCAGGATTAAATATCTTCGGACCATAAGGAGTACTCCTGAACCATGACAAAACATACCCACCAACGCCCTGAAGTGTACGTTCTCCGGTGCGGGCTTCGGGCTTGCCGTATCTCGATTGCACGATTATGGTCGGCCGCTGTCTTGACGCTCGTCCTGGCGGCTGGCCTTACCGGACAGGTGCGGCCCGTAACAGGGCTGCATCAATATACTCCCCGGATCTACGCCTTGACCAACGCTGCAGTCCATCTGGAGCCGGGAAAAGTGGTCAAGAATGGCACCGTCCTTCTCCGGGACGGTTTGATTGAGGCCGCCGGCCCCCGGGTGAACATCCCCGCTGACGCCACGGTGATTTCCCTGGAAGGCATGGATATCTACCCGGGCTTTATCGAATCCTATTGGGAGGTTTCTCCCGGGAATCAAGGTAGGGCGGCCGGTGCCACCCCACCAAGGGCGCAGACTACTATTACCAGCCACTGGAGCGGGCGCGTTCACCCTTCGCGGTCGGTATTTTCGGGTCTGAAGCCCGACAGCAGCGATCTGGCGAGTCTCCGGAAGCTGGGCTTTACCGCGGCTAACCTTGTACCGGCCAGGGGTATCTTCCGCGGCCAGACAGCTGTAATCCAGCTCACTGACTGGGGACCTGAAGCTTCCCTGAGTGATAATGTGACCCAGGCCCTCGCCTTCGAGTACGGCGGCCAGCAGGACGGAGAATACTCCAGGTCACTCCTGGGTTCCATCGCCCTTATTCGCCAGACAATCCTCGATGCCCAGTGGTATGCCAGGGCCAGGGATATTTACCGGCGCTACCCTCAATTCAACGAGAGCCCTGAAGTGAACGAGGACCTGGCGGACCTGGCTCAAGCCCTGGCGGAGAACAAGCCCTTCCTCTTTACGACCGATGATGAGCTGGCCAGCCTGCGTGCCGGCGAAATAGCCGCTGAGTTTGGTCTACCGTTGTGGGTGGCGGGCAATGGCTACGAATACCGCCGCCTGCAGGCCCTGAAAGAGCTCAACGCCTTCTTCATCATCCCGGTGAATTTCCCTAAAGCGCCGGAGGTGGCAACCCTGGAAAACGAGCTCCGGGTCTCCCTGGAAGCCCTGCGCCACTGGGACCAGGCCCCCGATAATCCCCAGCGCCTCCATCGGGGCGGGATCCCCTTTACCCTCACCAGCGGCAAGCTGCAGGACCGCAGCCAGTTCAAGGCTAATCTTTCCCGGTCGGTGGAGCGGGGCTTTGATCCCCGGCAGGCTTTGGCGGCCCTTACGACCATCCCGGCCGAGCGCCTGGGGCTGAGCGCCTCCCACGGCAAAATCGCCAAGGGTTATGCGGCTAACCTAGTGATTACTGATGGCGACTATTTTTCCAAGGACTCCCGGGTAACGGCTGTGTGGATTGCCGGAGAGGAATACGAGCTGGAACCAGAGCCAGTAGAGGACTTCCGCAGTGAGTGGAAGCTCAGATTCTCTATCGAAGGGGAGGCCGGTATCAGCTACCCCCTCCATGTGGAAGGCATGCCCGAAGCGCCTGAAGGCCGCTTCGATTGGAATGAAATAAGCGTGCCCCTGAACGAACTCAGGCTCAAGGGCGCGTTTGTGAGCTGGATGATTCCCGCCGACAGTATCGGGCGGGAAGGGGTCTGGCGGTTCTCGGGAAATATCCTGGGAGACGTGGCGACCGGAACCGGCATCAGGAACGATGGCAGCCACTTCACCTGGTCGGCGGCGAGGACTTCCGCGTATGTAGATCCTGAGGATAAAGAAGCGGAGAAAGAGACGCCGGAAGAGGCCAGTCTGCTGCGGCCGCTCTATCCTGAAGGCGCTTTCGGCCGCACGGAGCCGCCGGAACAACCGGCCTGCGTTCTGGTGCGCAACGCCACCATCTGGACCTCCGGCCCTGAAGGGATCATCGAAGGGGGCGACCTCCTCATTGAGCAAGGCCAGATCAGCGCAGTAGGGCGCAGCCTGACCGTTCCCAGGCCGGCGCGAAAGTCGCTGGTGGAGATTGACGCCACCGGCAGGCACGTCACCCCGGGCCTGATCGACGACCACAGCCATACCGCCCTGGCCTCGGTTAACGAAGGGACTCAGGCTATCACGGCAGAGACCCGAATGCAGGATGTTATCGATAGTGACGCGATCGCCATCTACTGGGAGCTGGCCGGCGGGTTGACAATGGCCAATCCGCTCCATGGTTCGGCCAATCCCATCGGGGGTCAGAACGTGGTTATTAAACTGCGGTGGGGTGCCTCGCCTAAGGAACTCATTGAGAAGCGGGCCATCGCGGGGCTCAAGCTCGCCCTGGGCGAGAACGTCAAGCGGAGTAATCGGAGTGATGCGGTCATCACCCGCTACCCGACGACCCGCATGGGGGTGGAGCAGATCATCCGGGACGCTTTCCGCGCCGCTCAGGACTATCAACGGGAATGGGAAACCTACAACGCCTCCAGAACGCTCCGGACAACCCGCGTCCCGCCGCGCCGGGATCTGGAGTTGGAAGCCCTGGTGGAGGTCATCGAAGGGAAACGATTGGTACATGCCCACAGCTACCGGCAGGATGAAATCCTCGCCCTCATCCGCATCGCCGATGATTTCGGTTTCACTATCGGTGTCTTCCAGCACGTTCTGGAGGGCTACAAGGTAGCCCCGGAAATCGCCCGCCACGGCGCCGGAGCCTCCTGTTTATCCGACTGGTGGGCCTACAAGTTCGAGGTCTACGACGCTATCCCCTACAATGGCGCCCTCCTGACCCAGGCAGGTGTGGTTACCTCCAATCATTCCGATGGCGATGAGCAGGCCCGGCGCCTGTATACCGAAGCGGCCAAGGGAGTGAAATATGGCGGGCTTTCCGAGGAGGAGGCCCTGAAGTTCGTGACCATCAACCCAGCCCGGCATCTAAAGATGGACCGCTACGTCGGCTCCCTGGAACCCGGCAAGGACGGGGATTTTGTCATCTGGAGCGGCAATCCGCTTTCCACTTACAGCCGGTGCGAACAGACCTGGATTGATGGCCGTAAATATTTTGATAAAGCGGAGGACCTGGTCATGCGCTATCAGCAGCAGGCGGAGCGGGCCCGGCTGATCCAGAAGGCCCGAAGATACTGGCGAAAGGCGGGAAGCCCCCGATAAAGCCACGCGGCCCTTCAAGCGGCGGACAGAACCGGGGCCGTGAAGGCCTTGAAAACGCCAGTCGACAGGAGGTGCAGCCATGAAAACCAACCCTATCGTTCTTGTATTGTTGCTCATCTTTTCAAATGTATTCCCGGGTTCGGATCAGGTGCCCGGCCCCAGGCAGGAGCGGCCCATCGCCCTGGTAGGGGGGACCATCCACCCTGTGAGCGGCCCGGTGATCCCCGACGGTCAGATCCTTTTTGACAACGGCAAGATTGTGGAGGTGGGCCGGCAGGTAAACATCCCCCAGGGGGCTGAAAAGATAGATGCCAGCGGTAAGCATGTCTACCCCGGCTTTATCGCCGCTCATTCCATTATCGGGCTGACCGAAGTGGGTGCGGTCCGCGCCACTTGGGACTATGCGGAGGTGGGGGCGATCAATCCCAATGTCCGGGTGGAGCGGGCCTACAACCCCGATTCGGAACACATCCCCGTTGCCCGGGCCAACGGGATCGCCCTGGCCCACGTTGTACCTCAAGGGGGACTGCTGTCGGGCACCAGCGCCGTCATGATGCTCGACGGCTGGACCTGGGAGGATGCTGTACTTGAGGGCGGCGTCGGTGTGTGGCTCAACTGGCCGAACATGGTGGCTATTGAGCGTCCCTGGATTGAAGAATCCAGGGCGGAGCAGGAAAAGGAAATTCAGCGGAACCTGAGGCGCCTGGACGAGACTTTCGATGAGGCGGAGGCCTACCACCGGGCCCGGAACGCCGGGAGCGCCGAGCTCAAGACCGACCTGCGCTGGGAAGGCCTCGAGCCGGTTCTGGAGGGGCGGGTACCCCTCTTTATCCGGGCGAATCACGTAAGTCAGATTACCGCCGCGGTAAACTGGATCAGGCGCCGTGGCTACAGGATGGTCCTGGTCGGCGGCCGGGACAGCTGGATGGCCACCGACCTTTTGAAGGAGAATGACATCCCCGTTATTGTAGGGGGCATCCATACGGTTCCCGCCCGGCGGTGGGAAGCCTACGACGCACCCTTCGCCCTCCCGGAGAAACTGCGGTCGGCGGGTGTGCGGTTCTGCCTGTCTCCCACCAATTCCAATTACAACCTGAGGAATCTTCCTTTTGAAGCCGGTACCGCAGCTGCTTTTGGCCTGCCTGGAGATGAGGCTCTCAAAGCCATCACCATTTACCCGGCCCGGATTCTGGGCATCGATCACAAAGTCGGTTCCCTGGAGCCGGGCAAGGACGCCACCCTGATGGTTACCAGCGGTGACCCCCTTGATATCCGGAGCCAGGTAGAGCAGCTCTTCATCCAGGGCCGGAAGGTTGACCTGGGGAGCCGGCACAAGACCCTTTATGAAAAATACAGCGAGCGTCATCGGCAGCTGGGGATCACGCCCTAGCGATGGATTGGGCGCAGGAGTGCAGGAGTTATTTGGTAACCGTCTATGAGCAGCCTAAATTAACATTTCATGAGTGGATCAGGACGCTGACGCCAGGATGCACTCGTTCCATATCTTGAACTGCCGGAGGAATTGAGAAGGAGACATTCATGACTTGCGCCACCTATGCCGACCTCTTGCGGCCCCAGGCACGGCGCCTGGTTTGGCTTTACGACCTGACCCTGATAATAGGAGGCACTCTCCTGGTGGCCCTCAGCGCCCGGGTTGCTTTTCCCCTGCCGTTCAGCCCTGTGCCCGTTACCGCCCAGACCCTGGCGGTTCTCCTGGTAGGAGCCCTCCTGGGTGGCGTGCGCGGTGGTATCAGTATGCTGCTGTACCTGGCCCAGGGAATGGCCGGGCTGCCCGTGTTTGCCGCGGGCGGAGCCGGCGTGGCCTATTTCCTGGGGCCCACCGGCGGCTACCTGCTGGGCTTTGTGGCCGGCGCCGCCCTGACAGGTCTGCTGGCCGAGCGTGGTTGGGACCGGCGGATCGGGACCACCATGGCAGCCATGCTCCTGGGAACGGCGGCCATCTACGCGGCGGGGCTGGCCTGGCTGGCGCTGTTTACCGGGGCTGACAACGTGCTGGCTGCGGGGCTGTATCCTTTTATTCCCGGCGCGGTTGTGAAGATAGCAGCGGCGGCGCTGCTGCTGCCTTTGGGGTGGAAGCTGCTGGGCGGGAAGGGAATAGCAAAGTAAGCCTTCCACCTGCGCGCTTGCCGTGTGTCAGCTAACAATGAATCGTGCTCCGGCTTTTGTAATCCTTTTCGTCGCGCTTTCGTGCACGGCAGCCGGTCAGGAGCTGGCTATCGTGGGTGGCAGGATGTGGTCTACTCATGCTGATCTCGGCAATCCATACGGCATCAGCCTTTCGCTGTCTCAACCCCTGGTGGGAAAACTCGATGTGAGTGTTAACTTCGCCGCGTACTCCCGGGAGACTGACTATGTGGGTGAAATCCCGAAATATGGTCCACCCAGCCCTCCCGAAGAGCACATCATAGAGACTATTGAGAACCGCGGTTATCTCCGATCTCTGGAGCTGATCTTTATATACCCCGCCTTGCGTTTTTCCAGGCTGGAGGTCGGTCTTGGTAGCAGCGTGAGTACCAATACGGTCGGCGCCAGAAAAAGGGGGATGGACTCCGGCCGTAGGTTGACATCAGAGCAGGATAAGTTCGGCTTGGGTTTTTTGCTGCAAATAGAGGTGGAAAGAATTACTGGCCTGCCGCTGAACCTGACCCTGGTGTATAAATGGAAAGCTCTCAGTGCGTCTGGGTTTTATGTTGATGGGGACAACACATTTTCCCCCGGCATGCAAGTTTCTGAAATGCAGCTGGGGGTCTCGTATTCCTTATAACCCGCCTGGTTCCTTGTGCGCCGCGTCTGGATAGAGAAGTGAAAACCTGAAGGAGATCCCATGAGTGCTACCATCTTTAGCAAGATCATCAACAAGGAAATCCCCGCCGACATCATCTACGAGGACGACCAGTGTGTGGCCTTCCGGGACGTGAACCCGCAGGCGCCGGTGCACTTCCTGGTGGTGCCGCGTAAGCCAATTACCAGGCTGCAGGACCTGGCCGCCGAGGACGAGGGCCTTGTCGGGCACATCCACGGAGTAATCGTCCGGCTTACCGAACAGGAGGGTATCGCGGAAGGGTACCGGGTAGTGGCCAATTCAGGATCGAGCGCCGGCCAGTCCGTTTTTCACCTGCACTTTCACGTCCTGGGCGGTCGTCCCATGCGCTGGCCGCCGGGGTAGGGTACTGGAATCGGCTAGTCCGCCGCCGGCTGGAAAAGGCGGTGGTCAGGGGCCGGTGCCGGCCCGGATCATTTTTCCCGTGCATAAGTTAAACGGGATACAGGCAGCTTCAAGCGCCCCCTTGCTGCCTGCCGGTCTATGGCTGGTTCATGAAGGGGCTGCTTATGGATGGACAGTCTTTTCAGGGGTTGCGGCAGCCTCAACGTCCGCAGTGAGACAGACCGTAAATATATTGACCACACGAATTTGAAGCGTTCCCGGTACCACCGCAAGTTTGCCCGCATCTCCAGGAAGCTCCGTGACTATCCCCGGGGCCGCTCATCCCAGCTGGGCGAATGGGATCTCTTCGAGGACCTGACCAGCGGGAGCAGCAGCAATCTATTCCTGGGGGTATACGGCGATCTGGCTATCATGGACCTGTTCGGTGAGTACGGGCTGCTGGATGCGCTGGCCGAGCAGGGTATCGGCCACCCCCTCCTCGACCTGGAACTGAGCGATGCCTATCGCCATATCCTGCGCCTCTATGATGGGGAAATCACTTCTGGCAGATTGTTGGCGGAGCTGGTGTTTCGCCGCACCCTCCTTGCCCGTACCCTTGAGCCGGTAGCGGAGAATAACCGGCACCCCTGTCTGCACCTGGAATGGGTCCTCCTGCAAAACCCCCATCGCCGGTTCGATGGGGATCACCCGGCCCTGCCGCAGCAGGAGCATCCCGGACTGGCTCTGGGAGACATGGTCCTGAGCCTCATAGCCCAGATGGCCAGGGTCCTGCGCCTGAGCGGGGTTGTCACGGTACCCGCCAACCTTCACTCGGCACTGTTTTTCTTGAGGTACTATCTGGCCCTGTCGCCCAGGGTCCAGGCCGAGCTCCTGGCCCTGAAGCGGGCGGCAAAAAGGTTCGGGCGGGCGGAAGTGGCCTGGGGTGAGCAGTGGGGCGACCTGCTGGAGCATGGCACAGGTCGGCCTTACCGCTGGCGGCCCTCCGAGATGGTCCAGCCCCTGAATGATGAGCTCCACGCCTGGTTCAAGGGAAACGAGCGCTATACGCGGGAGATGGAGCGCTGCCAGCCGCGGTTTATCATCCGCAAGGGTGTGCGGGTCAGGTCACTCGCCGACGGGCAGGTCGTCAGGGATTATCAAACACAGGGGTCTCTCTGGGACGGCAAAGTAATAGGCTGATATGATGTTACGACGCATTAATAACCGCTTCAGCGGCTTTGTAACTTTCGGGGTGGATTTAGCCCGCCAATCGAAGTATTTTCCCACCTATCAGTCTGCAATTGAAACAGGGATAATGTAGAAATGGGGACAGTGTATAAGATGCCAGCGCTAAATCTATTATTCAAGAACCTGACGCAGGGGAAATCTCACCGCGAATGCTGCACGTGGCGAAGTAGAAGCGAATGCGCCGATTCCCCCGCTGCATTGGAACCGGCTTCGGGCGTTGCAGCGGCAGGGGACCTGTATCGCGCTCTATTGGCACTCCTTCTCATGGCGGCTCCGGTTTTTGGCAGGATCACTTATACCCTGAGTTTTGAGGATCGTGCGGAACATTATATCACAGTGGACCTGGAAGTGGACGGCCTGCGGGGAAAGGAATACCAGGACTTCAAAATGGCGGTGTGGACCCCGGGGAGCTATCTTATCCGGGAATTCTCGCGCAATGTTGTTGATTTCACCGCTAGAGCCATCCTGCGGGACCTGCCGGTGGCCAAGGTGAATAAAAATACCTGGCGGGTGGAATTGAACGGGCAGCGGCGCGTATTCATTCGCTATAAGGTGTACGCCTTCGAGCCCAATCACCGCACCAGCTTCGTGGACACGGATGGAGCGATGCTCAACGGGGCCAGCGTGTTTATCTATCCTGAGGGGATGAAGTCGCAGGAAAGCCTGGTGGTGATCAACCAGCCGCGCAGCTGGAGTCAGGTCACTTCCGCCCTGCCCTGGGTAGGGGGGAGGAGTCCCGTATTCAGGGCCCAAAACTTAGATGTGCTGGTTGATTCTCCGATCATGATGGGCAACCACACGGTACTTGACTTCGAGGTCAGCGGGGTGCCCCATCGGTACGCCATTTCCGGCCAGGGGAACTACGACCCGGACCGCCTCCTGACCGACACGGGCAAGCTTGTCCGGGAAATCCACGATATCTTTGGTTCCGTCCCCTACCAGGACTATACAATTTTTCTCCAGCTGCGGGACAGGCGCGGCGGGAGCCTCGAGCACCTCAACTCCACCCACCTGATTGTTTCCCGGTGGACGTTCAGCCCTGAAGCGGACTACCGGCGGTACCTGGAGGTGGTGGCGCACGAAGTGTTTCATGCTTACAACGTCAAGCGCCTGCGGCCGCATTCTCTGGGACCCTTTGACTATGACAGCGAAAACTATTCCACCCTGCTGTGGGTGGCGGAAGGGCTTACCTCTTACTATGACCGGCTCTTGCTGCGGCGGGCCGACCTGCTTACGACGGAAGACTACCTCGACCTGCTGGCCGGGGATATCAAAAGGATCGAATCGACCCCCGGCCGCCACCACCAGACCCTTCAGCAGGCGTCCTTTGATGCCTGGATCAAGTATTACCGGTCCGATGTGAACAGCCCCAACACCACTATTTCATACTACACCAAAGGCAGCCTGGTGGGCCTGGCCCTGGACCTGACCATTCGGGCCGCCACCAATGGCGAGCGGGGACTGGATGATGTCTTCCGCCTCCTGTGGCAGGACTACCTGGAGACCGGGCAGGGCTACAGCCACGAAGATTTCCGGGCGGTATGCGATTCGGTGGCGGGGCACGCCCTCGATGACGTGTTCCAGTATGTCACCACCACCGCGGAGATAGACTGGCAGCCGATCCTGGAACCCTTCGGCCTGATGCTGGTCCGGGGCTACACCAGTCCGGGAGATTCCGCCAGGGCCTATTATGGTTTTCAAACACGCGAGGAGGGCGGCCGGTTGGTGATCACGCGAATTGACCGTGATACACCGGCGGCCCGCGCGGGTCTGAGCGTGCACGATGAGCTCATAGCCATTGACAACTTCCGCCTCCTCGGTGCCTCAGCCGCGCGGATTCTGGCCTCGCGCAGCCAGGACAAGGAGGCCACGCTGGTGGTGAATCGGGATGGTATCATGCTGACCTTCACCGTCAGGCCCACGCCGCCGCCCTACGATATGGTGTCCATTGTGAAGGTGGAGCCTCCCACCGATCAGCAGGTAAAACTCTATACCGGCTGGCTCCAGGCCCCCTGGGAGTAAGCCGCCATGCCCCTGAGCCCGCCGGTAGTGATCCTGGCGGATGGCGCTTTCCCCACGCATCATCGCCCTCTCGAAGCGCTGCACGGGGCCGGTACGCTGATCTGCTGTGATGGAGCGGCGAATAAGCTGGTTGGGCGATCCCCGGAGCCTGATGCTGTGGTGGGCGATCTCGATTCACTCAGCGAAGAGGCCCGCTCCGCCCTCCACGATCGGCTGGTGGAACTTCCCTCGCAACAATCCAATGACCTGGAAAAAGCCCTCCGGTGGGCCGTTGGAAAGGGAGCGAAAGAAGTGACCATCCTCGGTGCTACCGGCCTGCGCGACGATCACAGCCTGGGCAATCTGCTCTTGCTCTGGACCGACTTCGATCTGGATTTAACTCTGCTCACTGATACGGGACAGTTCACCGTGCTCCGTGCCACCCGATCTATTGGCTCCTTTGAAGGCCAGGACGTATCCCTCTTCCCTGAATCCTCACGGGTCCGGATCACTACTTCCGGGCTGGCGTACTCCCTCCAGGACGCCCCTCTTTCCGCGCCCCATAAAGGGATTTCCAATCGCAGCCTGGGGCCGGCCTTCACCGTAGAGGTCTCAGGGGGCGCCGTGCTGGTCTACCAAGCCTATCCGCCGGGAGCCTGAAGGGGCGTCCCCCGATGGAGGTTCCCTGGGAGAGCGCCCGGCTTCCTCCCCTTGACCTGGGTATCATAGCCCTGTACGTGGGCGGCATTCTTTACCTGGGCCTGCGATCACGGCTCTCACCGGCGGCCCGGGTGGAAAACTATCTGTTGGGCGGTCGCCGCCTCACGCTGGTCCCTTTCGTGGCAACCCTGGTTTCCACCTGGTATGGCGGTATACTGGGGGTGGGGGAGTTCACTTACCTTAACGGCGTGGTGAACCTGGTAGTCTTCGGTTTGCCTTATTATGTCTTTGCCATTTTATATGCCCTCTTCCTCGCCGCTCGCATTCGGGGTGGTGATGCCCTTACCATCCCGGAGCGTTTCCGGCAAAGTTTCGGGCCCCGCTCCGCCCGGTTCAGCGCCGCCCTGGTGTTCCTGCTTACGACACCGGCCCCGTACCTTCTGATGCTCGGTGTTATGCTGAACTTTCTGCTGGGGCTGGACCTGTGGGTGGCGATTCTCCTGGGAACCATATTCAGCACCATCTATCTGTGGCGGGGAGGCTTTCAGGCGGTGGTGCGCACCGATCTGCTCCAGTTCATCCTCATGTTCGTGGGATTCGCTGTCCTGCTGGGCTTCCTGATGGCGGATGAATCCCTGCCGCACATGTGGCAAGGATTGCCCGCCGGTTACCGCGACTGGCGGGGTGCCGAGCACCTGAGCTGGCAGGTGATTATCGTCTGGTTCCTTATCGCCAGCTGGACCTTTGTGGACCCCGGATTCTACCAGCGCTGTGCGGCGGCCCGCACCGGCAGAACCGCCGCCAGGGGTATTCTCATCAGCGTCGGCTTCTGGCTCGTCTTTGACCTGCTGACCACAGCCACCGGACTTTATGCCGTTTCCCGGCTCCCCGACCTGACGGGTTTGTCGGCCGGGCCGGTGGCGGCTTATCCATTGCTCGGTGCAGCTGTCCTGCCCGTGGGCCTGCGGGGATTCTTTTTCGCGGCCCTGCTAGCTGTGATCATGAGTACAATTGACTCATTCGTGTTTATCGGCGCCACCACCCTGGGCCGTGATTTTGCAGCCCCGGGTGGAGAATCCACCAACCCTGGCCCTAGCCACGGGCGAGGCCGGCGGACGGATGCCGAACGCCAGCGCATCAGGTGGGGAATCGTCGCCAGTGGCATCATCGGGTATATTCTGGCCATAAGTATGCCGTCGGTGGTCGAGCTATGGTATACTCTGGGGATGCTCCTGGTGCCCGGGTTGCTGCTGCCCATTCTCCTTACCTTCCACCCCCGGCTGACCCTGTCCGACACGGCAGCGCTGACTGTCGGCCTTGCCGGTGTGCTCACTGCCGGGCTCTGGCTGCTCACGCCCGGTGTTATGCGGTGGTTGGGCGGTGGGGGGGAGACCTACCCCTTCGGCCTTCAGCCGATGCTGCCCGGCCTGCTGGTGACCATGATCCTTGTTCCTATCCTGGGAAGGTCTGTACCTGCCGCCGGGCAAACGCCGATGAATAGCGGTGATAGCCCGTTACCCGATAAAAAGACGGGACGGCAATCAGGCGACTGCCGCCCCGTGCAGGCTGGGTAGATTGTGCCAGTGCAGGGGGGATACTCCCTCTACCGGAGGAGTATCCTGGGAGGTATATGAGAAGGACTACAAGAAGTTTTTCGACCTGTCAAAGTATTCAATCTCAAATATTTAAAAGACCGGGTGGGTAAAAAGTTCCCATAAATTTGACGCCTCTCCGGGTGAACCCCGGCTGGTGAACAGAAAAACTGTAATTTGTCTGCCGGAAGAGATCATCTATCCCGCGCCGATGCCGCTTGCGCTACAGTGGAGGTGGGAAGCGGTTCAACCCCCTCGCTGACATCCTCCACCGCCGGCATCTACATCCACGTTCCCTTCTGCAGGGCGAAGTGCCGGTATTGCGACTTCTATTCCCTGGCTGATCGGGATAACGCCATGGATCGGCTCGTAGGTTGTATCGTGGAAGAGATTTACGGGGCGGCGGACCGGGTCCGCGGTTGGCAGTTCGACACCCTGTATATCGGCGGCGGCACACCGAGCCTTCTCACGCCCCGCCACCTGGAAAGGATCGTGACCGCCCTGCAGCAGGCCCTGGGGCTGGGCCAGGTTATGGAATTCACCCTGGAGGCTAACCCGGGCGAGGCGCCCGAGGAGAAGTTGCGGGCCTTTCGTGACCTGGGGGTCAACCGGCTTTCCATGGGCTTCCAGTCTTTCGATCCCGGCCTGCTCAAGTTCCTGGGGCGGCTCCACGATCCGCGGGACTGCCACCGGACCTTCGACGCCGCCCGCCGGGCCGGGTTCGATAACATCAACGCCGACCTCCTGTTCAATATCCCCGGCCAGACGCTGCGGCGCTGGCAGTCCGATCTGGCCGCGCTGGTGGAACTGGGGCTGGAGCATATCTCGGCCTATTCGCTCACCGTGGAAAAGGGCACGGCTCTATACGCGACGGTAGCGGCGGGTGAGGTTGCCATGCCCCGCGAGGACCTGGACGCGGCCATGTACGCCCGGGCCAGGGAGTATCTGCCGGGCAGGGGTTATAGGGCTTACGAAATCAGCAACTTCGCCCGTGACGGGAAGGCCTGCCGCCATAACCTTCACTACTGGCGCATTGAGCCCTACCTGGGATTCGGCCCGTCCGCTCACTCGTTCGATGGCGCCAGACGCTCATGGAACGTGCGTAGCCTGGACGAGTACCTGAAGTGCGTTGCAGAAGGGCGCTCGCCGGTCTCCGGGGAAGAGGTGCTTGATCCCGTCCAGCTGCACAACGAGAAGCTGGCCTTCGGACTGCGGCTGAGCGGGGGGGTCTCGGTAACGATCGATCTCGGCTACGACAGCGTAATGGACTTCGCCCATCAGTTCGAGGTCCAGCTGGAGCGGTGGACCGACCACCTGGCGCTCGCGGGCGACCGGCTTTCGCTTACGGAACAGGGCATATTTCTGGCCGATACCATAGCTGCGGACCTGCTCCTTGAGGGAAGGAAACCGGCGCCCCACCGAAAACGACGTCCACCGGCAGCCCCCGCTGAAGGTTGAATGCCCAACCCGATCTTGTGTCTTATAATGAATCAGAACTTCCCCCGAAGTACTCCGGGGCAATAGAAACCGTTTGCCATAGGCATCCCTTCGGGAAAAACGGTTCATCAATATTTGTGCAGGTACAAAAAGCCCACGACTTAAGTCGTGGGCTGTCATTAGGTTACAACGTATTGTGAAAACCGCTTCAGCGGGTCAACCCACCCCCCTTCACTTCGTGATGCCTCCCTCCCTTAATAAGGGAGGGGGGACAGGGGGGTGGGTTAAAAAAGTGCCCGCCCTGAGTCCGCCAGTCACATCCCGCAGGGATCCCGTCGGGAAAGGGACTCCTGTAGAGCTGGCGGATCGAAGGGTTTGTCCCGCAGGGTCCCCTATGGGGGGGTGAGTTCTCATTTCACCGCCAAAGGTAAAGCAATTAACGAGAAAGGGGTCTATAGCAGCGGCTCGATACTATTCAGGAAGAATTTCTCGTTCCGGGCGCCTATGTACACGTCCTGCACATACCCCTGGCGGTCTATGATGTAGGTGGTGGGAAGATATCCCTCCCAGGCGTAGGCCCTGCCGACATGAGATAACTCAGACTGCGTGCCGTAGAGGATGGGGTAGGTGACCTTGTAATTTTTAACGAAGGTCATGATCTGTTCACTGTTGAGATCATCCCAGGAAATCCCCAGAACGACCACGCCCCGATCCATGTAGGCGGTATAGATACGACTTAGATCGGGGATCTCAGCACGGCAGGGACCGCACCAGGTGGCCCAGAAGTTCAACAGCACCACCTTGCCCCGCAGATCGCTGAGGGTGATCCGCTCGCCGTCGAGATTGCGAAGGGTGAAATCGGGGGCCAGGGCTCGCTGCTCATTCTGTTCCCTGCCCTGATCGATGCCGACGGCCGGGGCACTACCACCGATGACTGCCGCGGCTGCGATGAGGGCAATAGTTGTCCAGGTGTGCTTAGTCATACTTTTGTTTAAAAGGCCGGGTAGTTAAAAAGTTCCCACTCCCCTTATTCATACTTTCTTTCGGCTGGTCGCCCGGTCAGGTCTTGGATGGCGGTCGGGCTTAACTGCTGTGAGAGCAGCCCCTTATCCAGGAACGCCACGAATTTCCGGTAATCTCTGGTCATCCCCGGGAAGCGGGCGAGCTCACTCCCGTCAGGAGCCAGGATGGCATAAAAGGGCAGGGCGGCGGTTCCGAACCGCTCCACTACAAATCGCTGCTTCTCCCGGAAGTTGTTGCCGCCGTCGGTATAGAGACGCAGCAGCACGAATTGCCTGAACCGCTCGGCCACGGCCGGCTTGGTGAAGATGTTGGCTTCCATCCAGCGGCAGTTGGTGCAGGTATAGCCGGTCACGTCCAGGAAGATGGGCTGGTTGATCAACTTGGCCTGGGCCAGGGCTTCGTCGTATTCCTCGTACCACTGGAGGGTCTCGAGTCGGTTGTTGAGTACCACCCCGGCATACTCCTCACTCATCCGGGGGGGCAGGTATGCCTCCACCAGCCCCGGTATCCTCTGTCCCGCCAGGCCCGCCGCCAGCAGGAAGCCGAAGATGATGAACGCGCCGCTGGTCAGCAGTCGGGGCACCGCGACCCTCTCAAGCGGCGAATCGTGGGGCAGCTGGATCTTACCTAGCAGGTAGAAGCCGGTAAGCAGGAGGATTACCGTCCACGATGCCAGGACCAGCTGGTGGCTGAAGAAGCCCCAGCCCCATACCAGGTCGGAGTTGCTGACAAATTTGAAAGCGGCGGCAAACTCCAGGAAGCCCATCACCACCTTCACCGAGTTCATCCAGCCGCCGCTCCTGGGCAGACGGGCCAGGTACTGGGGAAACAGGGCCAGGAAGAAAAAGGGCATGGCGAAGGTGACCGAATAGGTGACCATCCCGATGGCGGGCCACAGGTAATGGCCCTGGCTGGCCGCCACCAGCAGCAATCCCACGAACTGGATGGTACAGGTAAAGGAAGTGAGGGTAAAGGTAAGGGCCATGAAGAAAATGCCCAGCAGTCCCCCCCTTGATTCCTGTGCCAGGCTGAACTGGCGCAGCCAGGAGGGCAGCTGGATTTCATACATGCCAAACAGGCTGAGGGCAAAATAGACGAACAGTCCGGCCAGGAACAGGTTGACCCAGGGGTTGGATGCCAGTTGGTTGGCGCCGGTGGCCCCGAGGGTAATGGCCAGCAGGAATCCCAGGAGTGAATAGATCACGATAATGCCACCACCATAGAGGCCGGCTGCTTTTAACGGTGGTATCTCCCCCGATTCGCCCTGCTTGAGGAAGAACGAGACCGTGATCGGAATCATGGGGAAGACGCACGGGGTCAGAAGGGAAATCAATCCCATACCCATGGCAAGCAGGAGAAACGACCAGAATCCTTCCAGGATGGCCCGCTGCAGTTCGGTGCCCTCAAGCCCGGTAACTGCGGACAGTGCTGGTTTGGCCGGGCGAAAGGCATAGGCATCCCGTACCGGCCCTTCCTCTACGTACAGCTGGAAACTGAAGCGCTGGTAGATGGGAGTCAGACAATAGGTCTCGGTACAGGCCATGTAGGCGAAGTGCCCTTCCAGGAGTATGGGACCGGGGGGGAGGTCCTCGGCGAGTGCCATGGCCTGATGTACTTTCAGGCTGCCTGAGTGCCATCCCACCTCTATCTCAAAGCCCTCGTCCCATACCCGCTTGGACGGTGGTTCCTGAAAGGGGCCCGTGGCGGACACCTTGGCACTATCGTCCAGTTCAAAGTGCGTGGGTACGGGGCCCAGCCCGCTGAAATCGCTGGAGTAGATGTGCCAACCCGGCTCGATGTCAATGTCGGCCTGGAGGATGATCTGCTCGCCGGGGCGCACGTCAGTGCGGTCAATGGATACCACCACCTGGACCACGTCCGTCGGGAATTGACCCAGCAGGGGCGCGATGGCAACAACGCCCACCAGCAGCGTGAGCTTGATCCGATTCAGGTGCATATGTCCCCAGGTCAGGATGATGTTTTCGGGCACCGGGTCTCCTGGTTGGCGCTATGCCTCCGGGCTCAGGGCGTTTCAGATTTCCCGACGCGGACGCGGAAGATGCGCTGGGGCTGCACCGGATTGTCCCCTGAATCAGTAGCGGCGGTGGCGATGGAATCCACCACGGCCATGCCCTCGATGACTTCCCCGAAGACGGAGTACTGGTTATCCAGCTGGGGCAGCCGCCTCAGAGCGATATAGAACTGGCTGCCGGCGCTGTTGGGGTCCCGAGGAGAGCGCGCCATGGCCAGGGTCCCTTTCCGGTGGGGCCGGGGATTGAATTCCGCCGGGATGGTGTAGCCCGGGCCGCCCTGCCCGTCGTTGGACCGCTGAGCGTCCCTGGAGAGAATGTCTCCCCCCTGGATTACAAAGCCGGGGATTACCCGGTAGAAGGTGGTGCTGTCGTAATAACCGAAATTCGCCAGGCGCTTGAAGTTATCGCTGTGCCCGGGCGTAACATCCGTGAACAGGCGGAGTCTGATAATGCCGGCGGAGGTTTCCATGACCACCGTATCTTGTGGAGAGGCCGGTTCACCAGGATAATCGGCCAGCCTGCGGAGGATGAGATTAATCTCCTCACCAGTCAAATAGCGGACGCCATCGGAATCATAACCCTGTTCGCTCGCCACCGCATCTCCCTTGTACTTCCGAACCACCCGCAGCTTGCCGTTTGGCCACCAGGACCGATAAGAGGTCATCGAGCCCTTCTGGTAGGTCTCCTTAAAGGAGACGGCGCCGTTGCTGTGGGAGCCGGTCCTGGATACCATATGCCGCTCGCCCCCTTTCCACTCGTAGCGGGCCACCTCCTGCTTCTGGCCATTGGGGTAAGTCTTGAGGATTTCCTCCTCCGGTCCTCCTCCGCAGGTCCAGATGAAGGCCAGGAGCCCCAATATGGTCCAAAACTTACGCATGCTCCGTTTCACGGATTGGCTCCTTCCTGAATTTAAACTGGCAGGCAGTCTTAAAGCCTGACAATGAGCCCTCCGGGATAATTGCTTCGGAGGGGTCATAAGTTAAGGTCTGTGAACAGCCCGGCTCTCGGTGCTGGATAAAAGTTACCGCTTGGACGCGCTTATTGCCACAATCCAGTCGGCGTAATCCGGGCGTAGTGTTTCCTTCAGGTGCATAATGATGCTGGGAGTTTCGGGCTAATGCAGAAGACTTCTGGGGAAAGTAAATTGTATCTATCAGAAGGAAAATGGTCGAGTATTTTTGAGGAATATAAGAAATATTCAAATTAAGTATTGATACTCGTTGACGATATATTTTAATTAGAAAGTACCATTAATTTTTTTGTTTTGTCGTTTTGCTTCACATGCCTGTTATAATAAAAGGTAATCGTGCATACATGTTCTCTGTGATCCCAATCACAAAGATTCTGTGATGGATATCACAATAACCTCAAAAGTTATTGTCAGAAGGCAGGGAAAAGGGTGATTGTGTGCCTTAATCACTTGACAGACATGGAAAAAATCAGTTCATTTGTTCCGGTACTGTAAAAGTGCAGTGAAATGTGAAAGAAAAAGTACACGAAGAGTAATGTGAATTGTTAATGTATTCGGGTAAAGTGAGTGATGTCCGTGAGGCTTTTAAGGGAATAAAGCGATGAAGAAATCCCAAAGGAAAAAGTAAGCTGATAAAGTAATCGATCAGAGCGGAATGAAAGGAAGGAGAAAGACAATGACAGAATTTAAGACTGCAAAAGTCACACGGCAGGCGAGTGGCAATGGTACTATACAGCCATCCAAGCTCGGTAGGGGTTTTTCCTATTGGCGTACCGTTGTATTCGTATTCGCCTTGATTCTTGGTGTCGTTGGCACCATGTTATTCCAAAATGTGGTGGGCGCCGAGGCTATTACCTTTTCCACCGTTGGGCTGGTAGGTTTTATGGTCTCCATCTCGCTAGCTGTTGCCGCGATCTTTCTGGCTATTGCAGCCGTAACCCTGGGTTATGTGGCCCAGCGGGCAATTGAGGAGCAGGGCGAAGAGGCCTGGAAAATGCAGAATGAAGTCTTTATGAGAACCATTGATACGCTTATGAAGATTGAGTCATCTGTGAGGGTACATTCGGGCTAGCCTTAAGCTCAAAGTCCTGTAGGTGCCAAGGGATTCTTTGCAATAGACTTGATCTCCAGCTCCGGGTATGAGCCGAACCCCGGTCGGCACTTTGCCTGGTTCCAGCGACATATCACAGTCCTTCTGTTTGAATGTCAACGCGGACGCTTTAAGTTTGTCCAGGGGGATGTGTGGGCAACAACAGGGTGACCAAAGGCAGGTTCCCATGTTAATTTTTCGGGTGAATATTTCCCGCTTGGATTGGAGGATGGGTTATGCAACTTACGTTGATGTGGAATAAGTGTGAGGGAGGGGACTGGTGCCGGCTCTACGGCCTTGATCTTGACGATGACTATTTTGACATCGTCAATGGGGTCTATATCATCTGGCGAGGTGGTCTCGGTCGGACGGTTCTAAGAGTCGGCCAGGGTTTCATCCGGGAGCAGCTCTATCGTCACCAATGGGAAGATGATATCAGGGAAATCGATAAGATAGCGCTTTACGTGACGTGGACCCCTGTGGATGCTGATAAGCGTGCGGCTATCGTGCGTTTCCTGGCGGAGGTCTTGGAGCCCAGGGCCGTCGAGGGCGATGACCCTGCTGCTCGCCCCATCGCAGTCAATTTGCCCTGGTAATAGCTCCAGGGATCAGGACGCTACGGCAAAGCCCGTCTTATATATCCGGGAGCAGGCTTACCTTTTCCCTGAGCGTCCGGGCTTGACCAGGGGGGCATCCTGCCGGCAAAGGGGGCAGTCCTCCGGCTCCCAGTCGGCGATGGGCAGGCGCAGCAGGACCCTCCCCGGTGCGCCGAAATCGATGCCCTGTTCGCTCCGGTCAACCAGGCACACCACGCTCTGTACCCTGGCTCCCGCTTCGCGCGCCACATCCAGGAGCTCGGAGACCGAGCCGCCGGTGGTCACGATGTCCTCGACCACCAGTACCCGGTCGCCGGGTGACAGGGCGAAACCCCTTCGGAGGTCCATGACGCCATCCACCCGCTCGGTGAACATGGTGCGGCGGCCCAGGATGCGGGCCACCGCTCCGGCGAGCAGGATGCCGCCTACCGCCGCTCCCAGGACCACGTCCACCTCATCAGGGCTGATCCCCTCGGTCATGGCTTGGGCGGCGGCGTCCAGGGCGTCGGGCCGCTCCAGCAGCCGGAATTTCTCGATATAGCGGTCACTGTGCCGGCCGGAAGTGAGGAGAAAATGTCCCTCCAGCAGGGCTCCGCTTTCCTGCAGCAGGCTCAGCAGGTCAAAGTCCATGAGACTGTGCTATCGTGCTGATCCGCCGGTTATAATCTTCCACAGCGGCTGAGATTTCGTTCAGCGACCCCTCGCCGGCGTATACAATGCCCCGCGACACGTTGATGATGCTGGGGAACTCCGGGGTGCCGCACGCCACCGCGGGCTCCAGGGCGCCTCCCTGTGCGCCCACCCCCGGGATGAGGAAGGGGAGATCGGGGGCCGTCCGTCGAATCTTCGCCAAGTCATCGGGGTGAGTGGCTCCTACTACCAGTCCCAGGTTGCCGGCGTCGTTGAGGGACCGGGCCCAGGCAGCCACCTCCAGATAGAGCGGGTGATCGTTGCCGTGGCGCTGGAAGTCCTCGGCGCCCGGATTGGAGGTGAGGCACAGCACGAAAGCACCCCGGGCCGGATCGGCGAGGAACGGTTCCAGGGCGTCCTGCCCCATGTAGGGATTTACCGTGGCGGCGTCCAGCTCCAGATGCTGAAAGATAGCCTGAGCGTAATGGCGGGCCGAGCTGCCGATATCCCCCCGCTTGGCGTCACCGATGGTCAAGGCCCGGTCGCCGATGTGGGCCGCCAGCTCCTCCAGCCAGGCATACCCGGCTGCACCGAAGCGCTCGAAAAAGGCGAAGTTGAGCTTGTAGCCCCACACCCGGTCCCAGGTTTCCTCTACGATAGACAGGGAGGCTTCCCTGAGAGAATCCAGGGTGGCGTCGTGGAGCCGGCTGGATCTGGCCGGGTCCAGGTCCAGGCCCAGACACAGGCGGGATTGCTTGCGCTCCGCCTCGGCGCGCAAACGGGCGTTGAAGGAAATCAGCATGGCGGCCAAAGCTACCGCAGAGAATAGCTATCTTTCAATGAATTATGGCGGCGGTAGGTTAAAGTGAATCCTAAAAGCTGGACACATTGGAGCGAAGGTTAATACATTGCCCGGAGGAGCCAAGCAAACTCACGCCCACGTTCCACCGCCTGCCCAAGATTTAACAAAATCCGTCCCGGTTGCTGCAGCTTCGAGTGGAGGAACCAGGAACGATCGAAGTTCTCCAATAACCTCATAGAGCTTGACGTCCGGCTTTTCCAGCCCGCTGCGGATCAAAAATGCGGTCCATTGTTTCTGCTTATCCTCGTCCCTGCAAAACTCATTACTTAAGGCTGTTGGCGTAGTTGTGGGTATATCGGTCTTGCGGTGGGAAGGTAGCTCTTATTGCGTCCACGAGCGTTGAGCCCTCAAAGGTTAATAATCTTGCCATCAATCGTAGGTCGTAGATGTCCTTCATTCGAGTATTCACCATTCCCAGGGAGACCAGAGCCTCAAGTTTTTCAGCAACTACGCTTTCCGGCGGATAAGCCAGGATTCGCGGGGCAGGAAAGTCAAGCAGCGTTGGGTAGGTGATCTCCTTTGCTTCAGGTGTTACCGGGTCTCCGAAGCCAATGTCAATCTGCACGGCGATCTGTGTGTTGCCAAGATTCGCCAGGAGTCGTACTCGCTGTCCCCCATATGCTTGACCTTCACGGATATCCTCTACCCTGATGATCTCTGGATTAAACTGCAATCCATCAGGCTCGACATCTACTCTGCATATTTGTTGAAAAACCTGAATTATCCGCTTGTTAGATGAATCTCCAAGCCCAAGGAGATCCACGTCCTGGGTCGGCCGCAGTTCTCTACCAGTCCAGACAGCGATGAGAGAGGCACCCTTAAGAATGAATTGGGTCGCGTATTCGGAACACGCGATGCGGTATAGAAGCCGTTCCACTGCATATCTTGTTAGAACGAAATTAAAGTCCTCTCCTCTGTCCCTGCTTAGATTCAGCAGTCTCTGGCGGACAGAAGCCGGGAGGTCTACGGGAGTAGTTTTACTCAAATTATTGCTTCCAGGTATGGTTTCATCACGTTAGCCACACGGCAAATTTCACCGTATTTCAGCAGCTCGTCCACTGTGCATTTGCGCGATCGATAACAATCCCGCAGCGCCTCCAGCGCCACATCCAGACCGATCTTGTTTCGGTACTTGAAACAATCGGCGACGGTCTTGGCGGGATTATAAACCTTTATCGGCGCTCCGCCAATCCGATATTCAACCACACCTTCTGTAAACGCAGGGCCTGAAAAACGTACAAACCGTATCACCGGATGATCAACCTTTGGGTGCCGTGCTTTTTCTTCAATCGCCATCCACACCTCAAATGGCGCTTGTGTAGTAAGATCGTAGTATCGAAGAGCTGAAAGCAGGCACACCACGCCATGAGGCACACGCTTGCAGGCCTCGGTGAGTGTCTGGTGCTCTGTCCCCTCTGCGTCCGCCAGAATATATAGTCCGCGACCAGCCCTCCGTAGCTTTCCACTATCATAAAGCCGGCGGAGGTACTCCCGTGGAATGCCAAAAGGGTCTAGGTCCCTTGGCCGAAGCACACCCTCTTTTCTTACGAGGGTTAGTATCTGTTGCGTTAAATTGTTCTTTTTCATAACCCTGGAATGTTACATAACGTCGGGACTTGTCAATATCTCCCGACGAAATGTAACAGTAATGGTCATGAGGTTGCAATGACAAAACGTTGAGGCTTTAGGTATATCTTGGCGGGAAGCTATCTGGAAAGTAGGCGGGAAAAGACTGGAAGGCGCAGCTCAGGGTCCTGGGGCGCTGCGGTGGGCCGTGTTCGCCAGCTCCATGCCCCGCTGGATAGCCTGCTCATTGATAGTCAGCAGATGATGGTACCGCTGCGGCAGCACCTGCATGATGCCCTCCTTGATGGCCGGCAGGCCCAGTATCGGTCGGTGGGCCAGAAAAGCCCCCAGCATAACCATGTTCAACGTCCGGTCGTTCTGCAGCTGGGCCGCCTCTACCGCCGCAGGGATGGCCTGGCTGGTGATGTCAGTCCGGGTGGGCGGGTTCAGAATATTGTTGCTCTCGAAAAGCAGGAGGCCGCCCGGTTTCACCCCGGCCTCGAATTTGTCCAGGGAGGGCTGATTGAGGATCACGGCGGTGTCATAGCGGGTGATGACAGGGGAGCTGATAGGTTCGTCCGAAATAATGGCGATGCAGTTGGCCGTGCCGCCGCGCATCTCAGGACCGTAGCTGGGCATCCACGACACTTCCTTGCCCTCCACCATGCCGGCATAAGCCAAGACCATGCCCAGGGTTAACACTCCCTGCCCCCCGAAGCCGGCGATGATGGCTTCTTCCTTCATCAACTCCCTCCCCTGGTCGGCGATTTCAGGTCACCGAGCGGGTAAACCGCCAGCATGTGTTCCTCCAGCCAGCGGTTGGCCTCCACGGGAGTCATCTTCCAGCCCGCCGGGCAGTTGCTCACCACTTCAACGAAACACAGCCCCCGTTTCTGCTCTTGCAGTTGAGAGCTCTTAATAAGGGCCTTCTTTAACTTGCGCACGTTGGCGGCCGTGTGCACGCTCTGGCGGGTCGCGTAGATGACCCCCGGGAGAAGGGCTATCAGGTCGGCAATTTTCAGGGGGTTGCCGTGCTGGGCCAGCTGCCGTCCCTCAGGGGTGGTTGTGGTCTGTGCCCCGAGAATAGTGGTGGGCGCCATTTGTCCGCCGGTCATGCCGTAGATGCCGTTGTTGATGAAAATAATCAGGATGTTCTCGCCCCGGTTGGCGGTGTGGATGGTTTCGGCGGTGCCGATGGCGGCCAGGTCGCCGTCACCCTGGCAGGTAAATACGAACTTATCGGGAAGCATGCGCTTGATGCCGGTGGCCACCGCCGTGGCCCGACCGTGGGCCGCCTGCTGCATGTCCACGTCCAGGTAGTCATAGGCGAATACGGCACACCCTACCGGCGCCACCCCGATAGTCTCAGACTGGATGCCCAGTTCCGCGACCACCTCCATGAGCACCCGGTGTACCACCGAGTGACTGCAGCCGGGACAGTAGTGCATGGTGGTGTCCACCAGCGTTGCGGGACGCTCATAGACCAGCTCATAGCCCGGGCGGGGCCGACCGTCATTACTATCTTTGGTGGTAGTGTGACGTTCGGTCATGACTGGACGGTTTCCAGCTCCCAGCCCGCCGGTTCTGTCTCCTCCGGGGGAGTGTCGTCGAGTATTTTTCCCAATTGCTCTAAAACCTCTTCCGGTGAGGGGATCATGCCGCCCATGCGTCCGTAGAACGCCACCGGAACCCGGCCTTCCACGGCCAGGCGCACATCCTCCACCATCTGTCCGGCGTTCATTTCCACGGTAAGTATTAATTTGACCTGTCCGGCCAGGCGGGCCAGCGGTCTGCGTGGGAAGGGGTACAGGGTGATAGGTCGCAGGAGGCCAACCCGGCGCCCTTCATCCCGGGCCAGCTCCACCACCTTCCGCCCGATGCGGGCGGCCAGACCATAGGCCACCAGCATCACCTCGGCGTCCTCCGTCTGGATTTCCTCCCACCGCACCTCTTCGGATTCCATGCGCCGGTACTTTTCCTGCAGCCTCAGATTGATCTGTTCCATCTTCTCCGGCTGGATGTACAATGATGTGATAATGTTCCGTTCCCGGTCGGGGGTTTTCCCTGTGGTGGCCCACGGCTTAGGCTGCTTGTGTTCCTGTGGGTCGTAATCCGGGAAAGTCACCTTCTCCATCATCTGTCCCAGAGCCCCGTCAGCCAGGATCATCACGGGGTTGCGGTACTTGTCGGCCAGGTCAAAGCCCAGGTAGACGAAGTCGGCCATCTCTTGTACGGAGGAAGGGGCCAGTACGATGAGACGGTAGTCGCCGTGGCCGCCCCCCCTGGTGGCCTGAAAGTAGTCACCCTGGGCCGGCTGGATGGTGCCCAATCCCGGACCGCCCCGGTTCACGTTCACCACCAGGCAGGGGAGTTCCGCTGAAGCGATATATGATAATCCCTCCTGCATCAGGCTGATACCGGGACTGCTGGAGCTGGTCATGACCCGCCCCCCAGCACCGGCGGCTCCGTAGACCATGTTGATGGCGGCCAGCTCGCTCTCGGCCTGGATCATTACGCCCCCGGCCCTGGGCAGCTCCCGGGACATGTACTCCAGCAGCTCCGACTGGGGGGTGATGGGATAACCGAAGTAGCCATCACAACCCGCCAGGATAGCCGCCCTGGCGAGGGCCTCGTTGCCTTTCATAAGCACGGTTTCAGCCATGATGTATCCCTTACGTTGCCGGAACGGCGGAGACCGGTCTGCGGCTCTTTGTGGTGGGACGGGCTTCACGATAGACGGTGATCACCGCATCGGGACAGACCAGGGCGCAGTTGATACAGCCGGTGCAGGTATCTGACGCCAGTATGGTGTAGTGGTATCCCTTCCTGTTTAGGTCGGGGGACATGACCAGACAATCTTGAGGACAGGCCTCAACACAGAGCTCGCAGCCCTTGCACTCCTCGATGCGGAATTCAACGGTCCCCGAAATCTTAGCCATGTTTTAGACTCCCTGAATTTTGCCCTTGCCGCTATTCTAACAACGACCCGCAACACGGACAAGTC
Source organism: uncultured bacterium (assembly GCA_964621455.1). GTDB lineage: Bacteria > Fidelibacterota > Marinisomatia > SCGC-AAA003-L08 > TS1B11. The sequence goes on along the minus strand of CAZULW010000001.1, from coordinate 37,998 downwards.
TCGGCCCGCCCTGAAGATTGGCGTGCTGTCAACCGGCTGATATTAAGATTTACATGGTCTTATTAACAAGAAGAAGGATAGGGCTGAGTTTCCCCGGAATAAATGGCTGGAATTCGGCGATGACCCGAGTGTCTTGATTCAGCTTAGCATAGAATAGCCCACGGTTTTACCCGTGGGATTGAGGAAGCAAAATAAAAAGAACCCCTTCAGGGGTCTTTTTCTTTCTCTTCGGCAATGCTATTTGTTGACGACGATATCTTCCACGAAGGAAAAACCGCTGATGGTAATGCCCACCGAATCCGCGCTGGATATTTCAACGACCTGGTCCCTGCCGGTATCACCAATCCAGACATTGCCGGTTTTCTGGTCGGCGGCCATGGCGTGCGGGTTAGAAAAGGCATACGACCCTATAGGTGTCTTCAGAGACGTGTTGTTCTCCGGGAAGTATTGGACACTCCGATCGAGGCCCAACACCCACACCAGTCCTGTATCTATAACCTTTACCTTCAGGGGTGCGGTCCCTTCAGCCAGAGGGACTGAAATGCCCCGATAGTAATCTCCGGTGGCTGGGTTGTATATCAACCGCTCAACCTCATCGTCGTTGGTGTCGGTGATGTAGACGGTCGCATCTGCCGCGTCGCGCACCGACAGGCTCGACGGGTTGTTGAAATTCCCTTCAAATATGGTTGCGTTCAAAGACGAGAGAGAATCGGGTGGATCATCCAAAAAATCCCTGATGTTGATTTGGATAACCCGGTCAGCTTCCCCGTAATCGGATATCCACACGTCGCCGCGGTTCTGGTTGATGACTATAGCAACGGGATGATGCAGACCCTTGATCTGCTTAATTGTGCTCTCCGTGTAAGTATCAATAACGGTCAGACGGGGTTCGTTGTTACTGACGCTTATCGCCCACAGGGTGCCCGTGTAGCGATGGATCGCCAGATCGATAACGTTGGGTATGTCGGGTATACTGGAAAAGGATTGTACATCCTGGCCCTTCTCGTCCAGTTTGATAATCCGTCCGGCGTCATGGTCGGCCACGTAGCAGCCGTAGCCGTAAAACTCATCGATATTATTAACCACGGCTACCGGCTTCAGGAAAGTATAGGCCGCAGACAAGACCGCTTCACCTCTTGAAGTGTATTTGCTCACCCTGGAGTGGCCGCTGTCCACGATCCAGATGGTACCGTATTCGGAAAAAACCAGGACTTGCAGCGTATCGGACGAGTAGTAGCCCTGTGGGACGTCCGAGACCGTGACAATGAGATTGTAGATCCGGGCCAGGTTCGGATCGCTGGGTGCGGTCCAGGTGGCGATATTTGATTCCTGGGGGCCGACAGGGTCCATAATTCCAACATTAGAGGGGGACGTATAGAACTCAAAGGTGATGTTTTCGCCGTCGGGGTCAAGGGCTTCGCAGCTGAGGGTAACCGAGTTGCCCAGAGTAACGTAAGGCGCACTGCTGGTAAATTCCGTGATGCTGGGCGCTGAATTGACAACCGATAATATTGCCTTGGCGGTATCGGTACCGCCGGCCTTGCGGTCATCAGCGATGGCGGTAATGACCACTTTTCCGATAGTCGCAGGCGCGGTCCACTTAACGAACTCGCCCGTCGTTTTGTTAAATTCGCCGTCCGTGGCTGACCAGCTTACTAATACCACGTCCTCGTCCAGGTCCTCCACAACGGCGGTAAGTTCTTGGGTTGAGCCGGTAAGCGGGGTATCATCCGGTATCGCAATTGTAATGCGGGGCGGATAATTGATTATCTCGCATCCCATAAATGCAAGCAGCAATGCACCAGCCGCCGCTGCACCAAGCCGCGGGATAGCCGTCCAGGGGATGGTCGGTCCTTTTAGGTATGCCTTGTTCACTTATACCTTGGTTTCATGCCCCGTTATTATGTGTACAGGCCAACAATCGGTCACTCCAGGAGGTACTTTTCGGCCAAAATATGAATGACTTCGGCCAGTGCCAATTCATAAAGTGCAAAGGTTATGCCATCGACGATCCAGGTACCCGGATCAGTGGGATCCAGGGTCCCGTTTGGAAGACCTACCTCCAGGGTGGGGGTGTCCGCAAGCAAGGGCTGAATAGCCCGCCACGCCAGGGGATATAGGGCAGTTATAAACCGGGCTTCGGCTTGAATAATGAGCAGGTCGCACCAGTTAATCTCCTCGCCGGATGCGAACTTGATGAACACGTATTCGGAGTCGGCGGCCAGGACCAATCCGGCCAGGGAGTCGGCCGCCGCGTAGAGCTCCTGATTCAGCCTGGCCGCGGCCAATCCGCACCAGGCAGCGGTATCCCATTCAGTGCTGGTGTTGCCGACCTCCAGGGCGGCGATGATGGCTGTCGAGTCCTCACTACCGAGAAGGAGAAGGCACCACCCCTTGCCCACGTGCCCGGAGACGTTGGTGGAGTCGGGGTCCAGCTCCAGCCCATCGAGAAACTCTTCAAGCGCTGCGGCGAAATTGCCCTTCTGGAAACTGTCCCAGCCCGCTTCATTAAATTCCTTGATCCGCTTCGGTTCCGTAGGGCCTTGCCGCCACCATCCGCAGGTGGATAGAACAAGCACGGCGATGAATGAAAGGATGGTGTTTATGAACCTCATTTCAGTAATGTTACCTTTCGCGTAACGAGCTTCCCCCCGTCGGTTTCCAGCCGGATGAAATAAACCCCGGAAGGAGCCGGCAGACCCCAGCTGTCAATACTGTGCCAGCTGAACGCATGCACACCGGCCTCGAGGGGCTGCCTGGGAGAAGCGTATACCTCCCGCCCCAGGAGGTTATAAATCACGATCCGGCCCCGGTCCGGCCAGCGCAGCAGAAAGCGTACCTGGATGGTTGCGTTAAAAGGATTGGGATAACAGAACAGTTCGGCGCCGGGCAGCGGGGCATTCCGGGCCGGTGTATCCGAAGGGGCGAAGATGACATCCCTGCCCAAAGTGACCGCGGCTTCAAACTGCCCGTCCGCACCGGTATAGGTTTCGATCTTCCGCAGCTGGTCCCCGTCCAGCTCGTAGAACGAATAATAAGGATCGGTATCCCGGTTCTGGTGGTACGTGAGGGTCACCAGGATGGGTTCGGGCAGGTTGGTATCCAGAGCGTAGACCGTGGCGGGCATCAGGCTGGCAGCCTCCTCATTGGCCCTGGCCTTCGCGATTTCGGCCGTTGGCTGCCCGGCGGAATCGGGCAGGGTATCTTCCGATATAATGAGGAGCTTACCGTTCGGGATTGGTGCCGGGGGGTAAGAGACGGTCAACTGCTGGTCCGGGCTGGCCAGGACGCCGCCTATCGCTTTCGAGAATCCGACCGAGAAAAGCAGGGACGGGCTCGGATCAACCATGTTATTGGCAGCATCAGTTATTTCCACGCTGAGGGCGTAGCTGCCCTCATTCTGGAAATGGTAGGGGGCAATCCAGGTAACCGTTCCTGGAAGGGTGTCCTTCATGACGAACGACAGGTGGCCGGACCAGTCCCGGGGAGGAGAGCCGTAAGCGTAATGCCACGTAAACCTGCTGATGTCGGTGCTGCTGTCGACGGTAACGACGTAATGAATCCACCTGTCGGCGACCGGATTGAAGAAGTAGGTGAGCCCGCCTTCGGGAGGCGTATAGTCGGCGACTGCGAATACAACCACGTTCACCGAGGTAGAGGCCGTGTTGCCTTTGTCATCGGTAGCGGTGATAGACAGCCTGCTTGTGCCGGTTCTGACCCTGGCGCTGACGGCGAGCTCGCTCGTGACAGAGTTGTAGGATTCAGTGATGAACGGGTTGTCGTTTACCACCTCAATCGTCAGGAGGTTATCCGGCGTATCCCGGTCCGATACGTAATCCCACAGGAACAGGCCGGAAGAGGTCCCGCCCACGTTCACGGAAATGGTGGGTATCCGCTGCCAGACCGGGGAGAAGGAGTCCTTCACGTGAACGGTGATGGTGCCCGAGGTGGAGGTCTGGCTGAACTCGTCCTCGGCGGAAAAATAGAGTTGGGTGGTATACTCGTCATACTCCCTGGCCGGAGGGACACGGAGCTTCACCGAATTGGGTGAGGCAATGTCTACGGTCAGGGAGTCGGAGTTGTAATACCGAGTAAAAATGATCTGGTCCGTAGGGGTCTCGTCGTAGCAGACCTGTCCGTAAGTGAACAGATCGGTGGTCCAGCTATAGACGACCTCCACTTCGTCTGGTACGGCATACCATAGCGGCGGCCCATCGACAAGGCGGGAGACCAGGATCGCCAGGTCGCTGGTGTCCCGCAGCCCCCGGCTGTTGGTGGCCACAAGCGAGACGATCAGGTTGCCTATAAAGGTGGGGTTGGTGGAGATGTTCACCTCGTGGCTGAACGGGTCGATGTAGAAGCTTTCAAGGCTGCCGCCGCCGGTGAAGGTCCAGCTGATGTCCTCCGGATCGTCCTGGAGGTCCGCAACGTAGTCGTCCAGGTCGAGGATGCCCGCAAAGGCGGAATCCCGGTAGATCTTCAGGCCCGGCAGGGGGAAGATCATGGGGGCGTAGCTGTCGAAGATCGTCAGGTGGGTGGTATCCACATCGACGTTGTTGTCGTCGTCCTGGACCGTCAGTATCAACAGGTCGGTGGCGGCATAGCCGGTGAGAGTGTTGAAAATCACTATCTGACTTGCCTGATAATAGGTATATGAGACCTGTGGGTCAGGAAGACCGGTGACAAAATCCACCACCTGGAAGGACCAGGTCATGAGCGCATCGGGGGTGTCGTTGTCGCTCACCAGGGGGTCCAACCAGAGGGTATCAGGTATCCCGGCCAGCACTCTCACGTTGGGCAAAGGACCGATCACCGGCGGCCAGGAGCGGATGCTGACCACAAGGGTGTCGCTGGCGCTGGCCCCAAAGGCGTCGGAGGCGGTGAGGATGAGATCAATGTCAACGAAATTTGCAATATCCGCCGCCAGCAGTCTCAGGCGATTGACCGACCATATGGCAGCGGTAGGCAGGTTGGTGGGGTCGGGATTGCTTACCGACCAACTGAGCACAGCGTCATCCACGTCCGTAACGAAAAGGCTCAGGTCCAGGGTGTCGGGTGTGGCGCGGTAGATGACCAGCGTGTCCCCCAGGGCGCTCACGCTGTCAAGATTTACTACCGGCGTGTCGTTGACGGAGTTGACGGTGAAAGTCAGCAGCGTATCGGCGGACAGGCCCAGGGCGTCGGCGATAAACAGCCGGGCGCTGTCGTAGGGCTCGACGGAAAAGTAGTTGGTGTCGGCGCTGAAGGCGATGGTACCCGCCCCGCCGTCATAGTTGACGCGAATGGGGCTGCCGGGCTCGAGCCATACGGAAATATCAGCCCCGGGGTCGTCGTCGTCGGTGAAAATGTCCGAGCTGGCCAGATTCAGGCTGTCATCCTCGTCGTAGGTAAAGGGCTGGGCCGGCAGAGGGGCGGTGAAGACCGGCGGGTAGTCGACGGTGATCAGCACCCGGGCCGTGTCGAAGAAGTCCCCCTCGAGTTCCCCGGTGGCCGCCAGGTCGATGGTCAGGTCCAGCAGGCCGTGGCTGGCGCTGGTTGTAGCGACGGTCAGCTCCCAGGGAGTAGGGCCGGTGAGGTTCATGGAAACACCGGTGGGCAGCGGCGGGTTGTTGACCGTGTAATTCCAGACCACCTCGTTGGGCAGGTAAATGCTGCTGATGAGGTGGTTGTCCAGGGGGACGACCCAGGTGGCGGTGGGGAGCAGGTTCGTGTCGGGGATGGCGGGAAAGATTTTGGCCCCGGCAATCTGCAGATCGAGGGGGGGATATGTCTTGAATTCCTTACCCACGGCCGTGTTGTAAGGAGATTGCCATAAGTAAATGGTTTCCCGTGAGTTCCAGGCAGTACGGTCGAATCTGAGGGTGACGGTGCCGGTGGGATTGTCCGGGATGGCGATGGGTACCAGCTCAAACTCGGCGGCATATCCCACACCTCTGACAGTGGTGTTTGCCTTAAACTGGCTATAGTTATATTGAATTCCAGGAATGTCGTCGGTGTCCTGTCCCAGAGTGTCTTCGTGGGTATCATTGACGCTCGGGGCTTCCTTTATCCATGTACCGGGGATAAAAGGTTCTTGAGATGGGGTAAAGACAGGGGCAAAAACCATGTCGGGAATGGAGAGGTAGACGGAGAAGCCGTAGATATCCTCTTCGTGGGTGTCGATCTTGATCCTGAAGCGGGCCGTATCTCCCAGGGTGAGAACGGTTCCGGAAACCGACTCGAACTCGATGGTAGCATTGCCTTGTCCCCGGACAGGGGACAGCAACAGAGAAAGGGCCATACAGGCCCACAGCACCGATTGAAAGCGGCTCGTTCTTGGGGTGCTGGTCGTAAAACCAAGCATCCGGTGATAAATCATCGCAACGTCCTTGCTTGCACAGATTCTAGTCCAACGAATATGGTCGCAAACATCATGCCGGCTTTCTATGCCTTAAGTATGTTCAACCGGTATCAACTGTTCTCGATATAGCCTCCTAAGTTAATCAATCCGTGTGCTTGCTTTTACAGGTCTAAATAATAAAGATGGCTCCGGGAGCCTTGCTGCTACCCGGAGCCATTCTTATTCTATTGATCAAACTGGATTCATCAATATCCGAAAGTTACTTCATCAAAAGCATCTTCCGGGTATGGACGATCTTGTTATCCACCGTGAGACGGTAGAAGTAAACGCCTGAACTGACCTTCCGGCCGCTGAAATCGGTGCTGTTCCACATGGCGGTGTAATTACCGGCCTTCATGTTCGCACCTGAAATCAGTGTCCGGATCTCCTGCCCGAGCAGGTTGTACACCACCAGTTTCACGTTACCTGCTTCGGGCAATCCAAAGGTGATGGTCGTGGTCGGGTTGAAGGGGTTCGGGTAGTTCTGGCTGAGCGAGAACTCGGTCGGCACGCCGTTAGTCTGGTCCAGAATGGTATCCACCAGCTTGCCGTTCACGTCAACCACGGACACCTTGACCAGCGAGGGTTCCTCGGGCTGTGCCGTGAGAGCTTTCAGCGTCACGGTCAACAGCTCAACCTCACGGTCGTAGACCGGGTTGAATCCTGCGGTAGCGCTCACGAAGAGGGCCTCGTAGCCGATCAACTTCTGGATGTTATAGGCTTCGCCATACTCCTGGAGACCGTCGCTGTACGGGCTCATGTCCCAGTTTTCCGGATTCAAGGCCAGCTGGACGGCATAGCCGCGGAGATTCCCCAGGTCCCGGAGGGACACGGCGTAGGTGACTTCAGCGCCACTCTGTCCCACTTTGGTCAGGCTGGCTATGATCTTTTCGTTGCTGCCCGAAGCCATTTCCTTGTAAGTAACACCTTCGGATGTCCGGTTGGTGTTCTTGATCAGGATGGCCCAGTCGTCAGCCCAGACCTTGTCGTCCCCGGTGATATCAGCCAAGACGTTCCAGTTGGTGTCAGCCGGTGTGGAGGGCAGCGCCAGCGTCATGGCAGCGCCGTCTACCAGGGCTTCAACCTGGTTGTCACCCACTTCGAGGGTTGAAGCACCCTGGTCTCCGTCATCGTCGTATCCGGCAATGTCGCCGCCGAACAGCTTGTCGCTGTTCTCAAACAGCACCTGGGTATCATTGAGCGGATATACTTTCACGTTCTGCACTACCTGATCGAGATACCCGCCCTTCTTTAGGATGATATCGTACTCACCGGTGGGCACATCCGAAAGGGAGTACTCCCCATCAGACGACAGTGTAACCTGCGCGCCGTTCAGATAGTTCGCATCAGCATCGTTGGCGGCCACGAAGGGTGCATAGCTGATGGGTGCTATGGAACCGGTAGGCAGCACCAGGATCGATACATCCTGGACCTTGTTGCTCTCGCGGCCTTCCACTTCCACCACACCATAAATCGTACCCAGTCTCACCAGGCCAAGGACAGCACCGGGGTTGTCGAAGGCGGTGAACACGGGATTGGTGGCGAGGTCATAGAAATAGGTATTGCGGGTATCGCCATCCCGGACGAAGGTGACGTTATTGTTCACTACAGCTTCGCCGGCCGGGTTGCTCTCAACCCTTACCTGGAAGGAAGCGAGCGTGGTCCAGCCACCCGTGAAGTCCAGAGGTGCGCCTTGGACGGCCAGGTCCATCTGGATAGTATTACCCACTGTGGAACTTGTGTTCATGTCGGCGGTTCCCACAGCCACCGTGAAGGGGCCGCTGCCGCCGTCCACCACGGACAGGTTGTCAGCGGGAACATCCATGTGGAGTGTCACGGCACTCAAATTACTCGCGTAGATGGCCTCGACATCCAGGGTGATGACGTCGCCTACGACGGCCGTGACGGGCTTGTTCGGAACGATGCGAATGTTCTGCACCGTACCGGGATCTTCCATGCTGAAGAACAGCGTGCCGTCGGCCTTGATGGGCGTCGGATCGTCAGCGGTGAAGTCGTTGCTGGGCGAATAATAATACCACAGGTCGTACTCCGTGCCGATGGCGCCCGCGTCCGGATTGGTGGGATGATTGATCTTGTAATCATATGGCCTGGTGCCTTCAGGGGGTCCGGCGTCCATATCCTCTGTCAGGGCCACTACGTCCAGGTTCGCAAAGCCGGCAGTGGCGCCAAAGCCTGCCGTGTTCGCCGGTTTTGCCGAACCGTTGCCCGCGCCGGTGACATCGACCCAGTAGAGGCCGTTGGTGGCGGCGATCAAGGTCCAGGCGATGGCGGAGAAGTCCGTCGCGTCTTCCGTCGGCGCGATAAACGGCTGGATCAGGCCGGTGGTGACGCCGCTCAGGTCAAATGCATTCCACTCCAGCCGGTACTGGTCCCGCACCACCAGCTCTGGTGAGGCGTTAAGGACCGGCGAATTGGACTGGAAAAAGGAGCCATGAGTGAACTGGAAGGCCCGGTCATCCGTCGTTGTTGGTCCAGGGAACCCGTCCGAGCTGTACTGCACCACGATCTCATCACCGCCCTGTTTGACCACACCGTAAATGTGATACTCCTGGTTTACGGTGAATTCCGTAAGAGCCGGAGCCGGCGACCGGATATCCCACATGTAGCTGTTATCGAGTTGCGCGTCGCCGGAGTCCTCGACTGTAGCAATCAGGATACCGGTGCCTCTCAGCGTCGAGGGATCCAACGGACTAACCGGGACAATGACGGCATATAGGCCTGTACCGGCCACATCGAGGACATAGTAAAGTTCGATTAGCAGCGGATCCCCTGGTGTGGCGTCGATGTCCCGCGCGTCATCGACCTGCTTGCCCCAACTGATCTTGACGTATTCGGACGAATACGTATCCACAGGGATCTTATCCGGCACACCGGCGGCAGCTTCGGCCGCGTATACGTCGTGGAACTGCAGATAGGGCGAGTGCTTGATCGTCACCGTCAGGGGGAGGGGGTTGGCCGCACCATCGTAGTCGGTGAGAATCTGCACCGTTTGATTCGTCTTATCGTTGGCCACCAGATAGAAGTAGTAGTTATCGGCCGTCATAAGCGGACTGGTGGGAATATCGAACTGATCGTAGTTGGTCGCACCGTACAGCGGCAAGGGCGACGTGGTGACTTCCGTAGCGCCTGTGAGGTCGGTCACGTTACCACTGCCATCCGTCACAACAGCGGTTTCATCCAGCGTCGCGCTGGTGGAGTAGAAGATCTGCACCGTGGCATCCACGTTGTCCACGTCCTGGCCGTGCCAGTAGACCCTCACCCAGTCGTAAGCGTTACCAGCCACGACGAAGTTGCCGTCGATGCCGTAGATGGTACCCGTATCCAGGTAAAGGCTGATGGCATCGTCACCGGCGGGGATGGCACCGGTTGGGTCGAAGGTATTGTCATGGTTATAGTCCACACCTTGCCCGGCTCCGCCGGCGCCGTCAGTCACATCGTCATACTGCCAGCTGGGGAGAGCGCTGGTAGGATCGACGAAGACCGGGTAGTGGTTGACTATCAAGGTATCCGTCTCGGCGATGGCCCAGTCGGCGCTGAGGTTCGACGTAACATAGATGTACCAGATACCTTCGGTCAAGTCTGACGTTCGCAGGGCTTCGTTGATGGCTGCAGCTTCAACGTGATTGTCGGCCAGCTCGTCGGCGATGAGAACGTCGTCCCACTGAAACAGCTCCCTGCCGAGACCGACATCGATGCGGGGCAGGCCGGGCGTCGTGGAGGCCCACAACTTGTAGAGGACCTCCATATTGGTGGCCGGGTTGTTATCCACCCCGTCCAGGACCATGCCCGACCAGGGGTCCGGCGTGGCGAGTGTAGGATTGACAAAATTGGCAGTGAGGGTCCCATCGTCAACGAAGTTGGTCAGGCCGGTGGTGATGGCCGCATTATCTCCAGGATGGTACTCGCCTTTTTTGTCCGTCTCTGAATATCCGGTGTCGCCACTGTTTTTCAAAGCGCCCGTGAACAGGTTCACCGGCTGTACCGTCGGAGAGAAAGACACCGAATCGGTGCCGATGAAACCGTCGTCCCCAGTGAGATCGGGGATCGAGATGTCGTAAGGCACCTTCGTTGTGCTTGCCAGGGTTGAGTCAGTCAACACCGGGAAGATCACGTTGACGATGTCGCCAGCAGCCATGACAAGTGTCGTGGTCAACACGATCTGGCTGGCGGTGGTCGTTACGTCTACCGCGATGACGGTTCCCGAGTTATGGGTGATGAAGATGCCATCGTGAAAAGCGGCATCGCCATCGGGGTCAGCGACTGTGATACTTCCATCCGAAGGCAAGTTGATTTCGAGATTCTGACCTAGTGTGGGAGCAGTTCCAACAGTATAGGTTACAACTTGGAAGAAGTAATGGATTTCATCACTGCCCGAAATGTAGGCATTGCTGGGCACCGTGCTTGGGTTGGGGGTCAAGCTTTGTCCATAGGTGAATACGCCCATGGTCATTAGGGCAGCGAACATTGCCACATGGACCTTTCTCAAGGATTTCATGGTATATTCCTCTCTAAGGTATGTTTGTTCAGGGACTTATTATGTGTTTCGATCATTGCGTGATCTATGCGTGCTCTGCATAGCCGCGGGGTTCTGCCTGGCTCAGAATCTTGAGGGTGCAGTTTTCCGCGGGTACTTTAGCTGCCACTATTATCGGCACTTTGCGCAAATTCTTTAGCTATTTTTTTCAGATTTTTTAATGGCATGTGTTTATTGGGCTTATGCCTGGAGTAGTGGCTGCTGATAAGATTTTTTTTTGAGCAGGATAAACATGATTAACAGGAAAAGTTTCTTATCATGTCCATCCAGTTATCCTATCTGATCATTTTTTGACAGGATTAACATGATTAACAGGATTTTATCTTGTTCATCCAGTTATCCTGTCTGAATCTTGAATTGTCCCGACACGTCCCTATAATGTCATCGCGAATCCCGACACTATTGTCGGGACGTGGCAGTCCCGGCAGTGTTGTAAGCATTCGATAAGAATCCGTACCACTCGGGTTCTATTGAAATCGCAAATAGCGTGCCTGAATGGACGGTCCGATGATGGGCCGGTGCTCACTAACGGGAAAGCAGGCCGAAGGCTACCAGTCGGCGCCGTTCGGTGAACAGAAAGGGTAGTCTGTTCGTTATGGGTTCATAGGCTGTTGACTATAAAAATGGTCCCAAGCCAGGCTGGGAGTTTGGGGCTAGAGGCTTGAGGCTTGGGGCTGGTAACTCGAAACCCGTCTACGGCTAGCGCCTACGCCGGGCAAGCTCGTAACTTATCGTATGGAAAACGACCGCATCGCAATCGTCGGTGGTGTCCGCACGCCGTTCGCCAAGGCCTTCACCGACCTGACCGACCTGAACGCCTCGGACCTGGCCAAGCTCACCACCCAGGAGCTCATCCAGCGCCTGGACCTGCCGCCCGAGGCCATCGACGAGGTGATCTGGGGGGCGGTGCTGCCCACCATGACCAACCTGAACGTGGGCCGGGAGGTGGCCATCGCCCTGGGTCTGGATCACGCGCCCGGCTTCACCCTGGCCCGGCAGTGCGCCACCGGGATCCAGTCCATCACCAGCGCCGCGGAGCACATCATAGCCAACCATGCCCAAGCCATTGTCGCCGGCGGCTCCGAGTCCATGTCCAACACGCCGGTAGTGTATAAGAAGCGGCTGATCACGACCTTGCAGAAGGTACAGAAGGCCCGCAGCTTTGGCCAGCGCCCTTCGGCTAAGCTCAGGGCAAGCCTGAAAGCTCTCCGCCAGGTGCGACTGCTGGATTTCATCCCCGTGCCGCCCGCCATCGAAGAGCCCAGCACGGGCCTCACTATGGGCCAGCACGCGGAGCTCATGGCCCAGCTCAATGGTATCAGCCGGGAGGCTCAGGATGAGTACGCCTGCATGTCTCACGTGCGGGCGGCCCGGGCCAGGAAGGAGGGCAAGGTCAACGGCGACCTGGTGCCCGTCTGGTTGCCGCCGGACAGGCCGGTATCGCTCCCACCCAAGCACGAGCGCTACTTCAGTGAGGACAACCTTATCCGGGAGGACGTGTCCCTGGAGAGGCTGGCCCAACTGCCGCCGGTATTTGACCGCCGCCACGGGTCCCTCACCGCGGGCAACTCCTCGGCGCTTACCGACGGGGCCAGTGCGGTTATGGTCATGAGCGAGAACCGGGCCGGGGAGCTGGGCCTGGAGCCGTGGGGCTTCATCAAGTCCTACGCCTGCGTGGCCATCCCGCCCCGGCCGCAGCTGCTGCTGGGCCCGGCCTATGCCGTCCCGGCGGCCCTGGACCGGGCGGGGCTCACCCTGGCTGACGTGGACCTGTTCGAGATCCACGAGGCCTTCGCCGCCCAGGTGCTCTCGGTGGTGCAGAAGCTGGAGTCGGACGCTTTCGCCCGCGACGAGCTGGGCCGCAGCAAAGCGGTAGGCAAGGTGGACATGGACACCCTGAACGTCAACGGCGGCTCACTGGCCTACGGGCACCCCTTCGGCGCCACCGGCGGGCGGATCGTCATCAACCTGCTGCAGGAGCTCAGGCGGCGGGACAAACAGCTGGGCCTGCTCACCATCTGCACCGCCAATGCCATGGGGGTGGCCATGGTGCTGGAGCGGGCTTGAGGAGCAGTGGCAGGGGCAGTGGCAGGTAAGAGGGAAAAAACCGCCAAGACGCCAAGAACACAAAGAATGAATTGGAATAGGATAACAGGGTTAACAGGAGGTACTGAGAAACAGTGGCAGCCTCAACAATTAAACAACTCAACAATTAAACAAGGTAGCAGGCCTCGGCATTGCCTACAGCGAGCCTGGCAGTAGGCAGTAGGCAGATTCAATATAATGATACAATATAATATTGGGGACGATGCCATCGCGGTGGCGACTATCGACCACCCGGATGAGTCCCTGAATATCCTGTCCTTCGAGGCCTTTCAACAGCTGGAAAAAGTCCTCGATGAGCTGGCGGGCCTGGATGATCCCCAACCAGTGGGAGTGGTTTTTATCAGCGGCAAGCCCGACAACTTCATCGTAGGGGTGGACATCAAGGATTTCCTGGGCTTTGAAAGCGCGGAGCAGGCCGCCGAAGCCAGCCGCCACGGCCAGCGGATTTTCGGGAAGATCGCCGACCTGCCCTTCCCATCGGTGGCGGCCATCAACGGCACCTGCCTGGGGGGCGGGCTGGAGCTGGCCCTTAGCTGCACCGGCCGCATCGTCACCAACCACCCCAGGACGGTCCTGGGGCTGCCGGAGGTGAAGCTGGGCCTGCTGGCGGGGATCGGCGGTTCCCAGCGCCTGCCGCGGCTGGTGAGGCTGTCGGCCGCCCTGGACATGATGCTCACCGGCAAGAACGTCTATCCCTACAAGGCCCGCAAGATCGGCCTGGCGGATGAGATCGTGAGTCCCGGCGTGCTGCTGGCGGCGGCCCGGAAGCGGGTGCTGCAGCTGGCTGGCAGTGGGCAGCCCAAGCCGCTGAAAAAGCCCCTGATGACCCGCCTGCTGGATGGCCCCTTCAAGCCTTTGGTCTACCGGCAGGCCCGCAAGCAGGTAATGGCGCAGACCAGGGGGAACTACCCCGCTCCGCTGGAAATCCTGCGGGTTGTGCGGAAGGGTCTGGGACGGAGCCTGGCCCGGGGGCTGGAAGGGGAAGCGGAGGGCTTCGGGCGGCTGGCCATGACACCCGAGCATAGCGCCCTCACGCACGTATATTTCGCCAGCAGGGCCAGTAAAACGGCACTCAAAGCCGAGCCTCGGGCGGTGCGCCAGGTGGGTATCCTGGGCGGCGGGCTGATGGGGGCCGGCATCGCTACCGTCTGCCTGGACAGGGGCCTCGCCGTGCGCCAGAAGGACCTCAGCTTCGACGCCCTTGCCAGGTCGCGGGCCTATATCCAGCGCTATTTCGACGGCCGGGTGAAAAAGCACATCATCTCCCGGCGCGAGGCCGGCTTGACCCTGACCCACTACAGCGCCACAAGTGACTATACCGGCTTCCGGCAGGCGCAGATGGTCATCGAGGCGGTGTTCGAGGACCTGGACCTGAAGCGGCGGGGGGTAGCCGAGCTGGAGGAGATAGTCCAACCGGAGATGGTCATCGCCACAAATACTTCATCCATACCTATCACCGAGATCGCCGAAGGGGCCCAACGCCCGGAGCGCATCATCGGCATGCACTTCTTCTCGCCGGTGGAGAAGATGCCCCTGCTGGAGATCATCACTTCCGGATACAGCAGCGAGCAGACCCTGGCCACCGCCGTAGCCTTGGGCCGCAAGCTGGGCAAGACGGTGATCGTGGTTAAGGACAGCCCCGGCTTCTTCGTGAACCGCATCCTCACCCCTTACCTGAACGAGGCCTTCAAGCTGCTGGAGGACGGCATCGCCATTGACGAGCTGGACCGGGCGGCCCGGCGCGTGGGCTTCCCGGTGGGGCCGTGCACCCTGCTGGACGAGGTGGGCCTGGACGTGGCGGGCAAGGTCTCCGGTGTTATGGACTCCTTCATCGGCGAACGCCTGGAGATGGCCGACCACAACCGGCTCTTTACCGAAGACAATCGCCTGGGGCGCAAAAACGGCCGGGGGTTTTATGCCTACGAGAATGGTAAAATGGGCAAGGTGGACGATACGGTCTACCGGCTGCTTGACAGCCCCCGGCGGCGGAGCATCCCCTATGAGGAGGTGCGCCAGCGGCTGCTGGCGGGTATCCTCAATGAGGCGGCCTACGTCCTGGACGAGGGCATCATCGACAGCGCCGCTGTGGGGGACGCAGGGGCCATCTACGGCTTCGGCTTCCCGCCGTTCCTGGGGGGCCCCTACTGGGCAATGGACGGGATCGGGCTAACGGAGTTTGTTGTACAGCTGCTCCGATTGGAAGACAGGCACGGCAGTCGCTTCGCCCCGGCGCCCGGACTGGTCAGGCGGGCCGAGGCGGGGGAGGGGTACCATGCCGCTCCTTGAGGTTCCATCAAAGGCCCGGTGGCCGGCCCTTGCTATGGCCCTATCGCGGAAGTAAAGAAGATGGCTAAAGAACACCCCGACGCACCCTTCAAGCTGCCCGAGACCTACTTCACCGGGTACCTGGGTATCCAGACCACCTCGCCCGAGCCGGGCCGGACAGTGGTTGAGATCAAGATCCAACCGCAGCACCTGAACATAGCCGGGGCGGCTCACGGTGGCTTTTTCATGACGGTGCTCGACACCCTCATGGGCCACGCGGTGTACACCGGCCTGGGCGACCCAGCCGCCCGCTTTGCCACCAGCAGCATGACAACCCACTTCCTGGAGGCGGTAAGGGGGGGCACCCTGACCGGCGAGGGCCGGGTAGTGAAAAAGGGTGAGCTCTACGTGGCCGCCGAGGCCGAGCTGCGTGATGGGGAGGGCCGGTTGGCCGCCACCGCCGAGGCGATCTTCACCATCCTGCGCCCGGAAGGTTAAATTCCCGGTGGTGAACCCGCCCTCACATCAGAAGGCCCCCTACATCACCCGGCCCGCGGATCGTATAGCCGAGGGCGAGATCGAGGTGACCGGGACCGGGCCGGAAGGCCACGATCAGGTTATGGCTTTCGTGATGGCCCTGTTTCGCGCTGCCCTGGATGAGGGTTCCGATACCGCTTTGCTGCCTGAGCTCTCGTCCCTGTCGCTGGAGCGCCTCGGCCCGATCCGAGGCCGCATCTACGGCCAGGCTTACCTTGAGCGCCCGGGCACCACCGTCAATTTCCTGCGGGCGCGCCTGCTTAACGAGCAGGGCGAACCGGTCTTAACCGGTATGGCCACCAGCCACACCGGCTGCCCCTGATTGACTTCCGGCCCCCCGCCGTCTAAATTCCCCTGGCAACTCCAACTGGGAAAGCAGGTAGGGGTGATTTTATCGTGAAGGTACAGAACTTCTTCTCCGAGCTCAAGCGCCGCCGGGTCTTCCGGGTGGCGGTGGTATACGCGGGCGTGGCTTTCATCGTTTTTCAGGTCGCCGATTTTACTTTTCCCGCCCTGCATGTGCCCGACTGGTTCAGCAGCGCCGTGGTGGTCTTACTGCTCCTGGGCTTTTTCATCGCCGTCGGTATGGCCTGGGCGTTTGACATTACCGAGCAGGGGGTAGTACGGGCGAAGACCAAGGGGCCGGAAGAGGCCAAGGCAGCGCACCGCCCACTTATCGGCAATAAGACCCTGGCTATTGTAGCGGCAGTGGCAGGCCTCGGCGTAGCCGCCACGGCGAGCCTGGCAGTCTGGTCGTATCTATCTAAGGGAAAACAGCCAGGGCCAATCAATGCCATAGCGGTGCTGCCCCTGGAAAACCTCATGAACGACCCGGAGCAGGAGTACTTCGTGGATGGCATGCACGAGGCGCTCATCTCCGAGCTGGGCAAGATAAGCGCCCTGCGGGTGATCTCCCGAACCTCAGCTATGCACTACAAGGACACCGATAAGCTCCTGCCGGAGATCGCCCGGGAGCTGGGCGTCAATGCGGTGGTGGAGGGATCGGTGCTGCGGGTTGGTGACCGGGTGAAGATCACGGCCCAGCTTATGGGAACGGCGCCCGAGCGCCACCTGTGGACGGATGACTACACCCGTGACCTGCGGGATGTGCTGGAGCTGCACAGCGAGGTGGCGCGGGCGATTGCGAAAGAGATCAAGGTTACGCTGACACCGGAAGAGGAGGCTCGGCTAGCGGCGGGCCACCCGGTAGACCCGGCAGCCTACGAAGCTTATCTACTGGGGCGGCACTACTATAACAAGGCGCAAGAGGCGGATCTAAGGCGGGCCATTGAGTACTTCAAGCAGTCGATTGAAATAGACTCGATCTACGCCCTGGGCTACTCCGGCCTAGCTGATGCCTATACGTTTCTATCAGCCGCCAACATTGATCCTCCGGAAGACACCTGGCCCAAAGCGCGAGCCGCGGCAGAAGAGGCATTGGCGCTAGATGAAGGACTGGCCGAGGCGCACACCTCGCTGGCATTTATTAAAATATCTTTTGATTTAGACTGGACGGGTGCAGAAAGGGAATTCAAACATGCGCTGGAAATAAATCCCAGCAGCAGGGACGCTCATCAATTCTATGCATATTACTTATCGCATGCGAGACGACATAACGAAGCCATTGCGCATGCCAGAAATGCCCTTGAACTTGATCCCTATTCCTTATTGGCACAGCACACGTTAGCTTGGCTTCTGTCACGGGCAGGGCATCATGATGAGGCTATTCATCAGAGCGAGAATATTATTGCTATTGACTCCGACTATCCATGGGGTCACTGGATGCTCGCTCTCGCCTACGCAAATCAAGAAATGTATGAAGAAGCTATTCCACCACTGCAAACATCGATGACCCATTTAGGGGAAGACGTGAGTGATGAGATAGGATTTCTCGGATACCTTTATGGCCGGCTTGGACGCAGGGCCGAAGCGCGAAAGTTGCTTAAACAGTTGGACGAGCGATCTGCGAGAGGGCGATATGTCTCACCGGTCTCACGGTCCTGGATCTACATCGGTCTAGGCGACAAAGACCAGGCCTTTGCCTTGCTGGAGGAGGGGTACGAGACACACGCGGGCTGGATGGCCACTCTTAAGGTAGACTTTTTTTACAATACTATCCGCGACGATCCCCGTTTCGCCGACCTGCTGCGCCGGATGAACTTCCCGGAGTGAGGGATATGGCTTCACAACTCTCCGCCTTCCTCTCCGAGCTCAAGCGCCGCCGGGTGTTCCCGTCTCATCGCCGGGCAGGCCGGGTGGCGGGGGTCTATGCGGGAGTGGCCTTATAACAGTAGCCTACCCTCACTTTCTCCTGCATCGTAATTTCTCGTTAGTTTCCGTCAACAGTCTCCGATTCTTCAAGTAAGGAAAAAGATCCATGTCTTATATCAAGCAAGTCAACCATATCCCCCAGCCCGATTTCACCCAGCCCATCGACTTCCTGGCCCTGGGCCTTTTCAAGGACAAGGGCCTGCAGGATAGCCACCAGCCGGTGGACGAGGCCCTGGGCGGGCTGATATTCAGGGTGCTGGAGCGCAAGGATTTCAAGGGCAAGAAGGGCGACCGCCTGCTGCTGCACAACGACGGCCCCCTGGCCCGGGTGGCGTTGGTGGGCCTGGGCGAGGAGAAGGAGTTTTCGACCGACGTGGCCCGTCAGGCTGCGGGCTGGGCGGTGGGCCTGGCCCGGAAACACAACCTGGCCGGCTGCGGGCTGCTGGTCTTCGAATGTGGCCTGACTGAGGATGAGCACACCCAGGCCCTGGCCGAGGGGCTGATCCTGGGTTCCTACCACTTCCTGGATCACAAGAAGCCCGAGGATGACGCCCGCGAGCTGGAGAGCCTGACGCTCTACGGCCCGGTTTCCAGGGCTGGCCTGGACCGGGGCATTATCCTGGGTTCGAGCGTATGCCTGGCCCGTGACCTGCAGAACCATCCCTCTAACGTTGCCACTCCCTCCCGTCTGGCGGCAGAAGCCCGGCGCATCGCCAAAGCACCCAATACGACCTGCACCGTTTTCGACCGGAAGCAGTTCACTGATATGGGCATGGGAGCCCTGGCCGGTGTGGCCGCCGGCACCGACCAGCCGCCCAAGTTTATCGTCATCGAGTACACCGGGGGCAAAAGCGGCGAGGCGCCCCTGGCTCTGGTGGGCAAGGGTCTTACCTTCGATGCCGGGGGCATCTGCATCAAGCCCTCCAAGAAGATGGACGAGATGAAGTTCGACATGAGCGGCGCCGCCGCTGTGCTGGGTGTCATGTGGGCTGTGGCCCAACTTCAGCCGAAGATCAATATTGTAGCCGCTATCCCCAGCACGGAGAACCTGCTGGGCGGCAGCGCCCAGAAGCCGGGCGACATCGTCAAGGCCTACAACGGCAAGACTATCGAGGTGGTCAATACCGACGCCGAGGGCCGCCTGATCCTGGCCGACGCCCTCTCTTATGTAGTGGACAAATACAAGCCAACTGCTATTCTGGACTTCGCTACCCTGACCGGGGCTGTGCTGATCGCCCTGGGACACCGGGCCAGCGGCCTGATGGGCAACAACGACGAGCTCATCGAGGAAGTCAAGCGGGCCTCGGAGAAGACCGGTGAGCGGGTCTGGCAGCTGCCCATGTGGGAGGAGTACTCCGAAGACATCAAGTCCAAGGTAGCGGACGTTAAGAACGTAGGCCAGGACCGGCTGGCGGGAACGGTGGCCGGCGGCGTTTTCCTGCAGGAGTTCGTGGGAGACACCCCCTGGGCGCACCTGGACATCGCCGGCACCGCCTGGCAGGACAAGGACCAGCCCTACACCCCCGGCGGCGGCTCGGGTGTGGCCGTCCGGCTGGTGACGCAGCTGATCCTGGATCGCGCCCGTCCGTCCGGCTGAGCTCCGCCCTGAGTGGGACGAAGGGCGCTCATGACGAAGCCTGAGCCGGGCCGAAGGACGGGTAGTTAAGCCTTCTACCGGCTATTCTCTGTCCCTGAGCCAATGCATTTGATCAGAGGCATTATTTCCTGGGGGAAGAGCCGTGTGGATTCCATTTGCAGTCGCGATGAACACACGCTTACTTTTAATACCTGAAATGATGACTTTCCTGTAACCTGATAGACCCTGAAAGCTGAGAGGAAACAGAAATGAGAAGAGGAATGGTTTTAACAAAAGAGTCCCCCAGGATAAGTGACGATAGGATGTATCTGCTGCTCCGCGATGAAGAGATCGAAGAATTCAATGCCCTGCGTCAGAATGGGGAAAAGTGCGATCTGTCCGGCCTGGATTTTCGCGGCATTGACTTGCGAGGGATAGAAACCGATGGTATCGACTTCTCAAACTGCTATTTTCGTCAGACCAACTTCGGCGGGCTGAATCTGGCCCGCTGTAACCTTGAAGGGGCCAGTATCGGCGGCGCGAACATTTCCGGCACCTACTTCCCTAAGGAGCTCAATCCAGAGGAAATCATGATGTCCCTTAAAACCGGCGCCCGGATGCGTTACGGCACTTGAAATGAGGCCGCCGTTGCCACGCCCCCTGCCAAAGCGGTAAATTTCTTGCCGCGGTGCCCTCGGGCATTGCCCTACGGGCGGTGTAGCTCAGTTGGTTAGAGCAGCGGAATCATAATCCGCGTGTCGGGGGTTCGAGTCCCTCCACCGCTACATCCGCCAACCGGCGGACTACGCGGGGCAGGCCACCGCTACAGTAAGATTAAACCCTCTGTCAGGAGAAATCCGGGCAGGGGGTTTTAAGTTTGGAGCGATTGTCTGGACGCGTGCCGGGGGGCCTCGGCGTAGCCTACGGCGAGCCTTCGATCCCGCCGCAGGCGGGGATTGTGAGTTGGCTTGGGGGACTAAACGCCAGTATTAAGGCCCCTCCATGTCCCCGTGAGCTAACCTCTCTGGAATGGGCTGCGATTGCCGGTCCTGCTACTTGCCTTCCATTCCATTGACCTGTCAGAGCCGGTTGTACAGGGCAAGTATCCAGACGCAGAGGGTGACCACTTTAAGGGAGCGGAACCCACAATAGACCACTACCCACCGGGAACATACTTCCGCGAAGGCGGATATTCCTGACCTTCCTTTTGGCCTTATCGCGCATTACTGGTCGCTGGAAGATAGGTATGGCGCTGTGCGCCAGAGTATGTGCGGTTCCCGGCTCGAATGATTAAATTAAGCCGCCCGGAGGTCACTACACCGGGGTACTGAGGACTGGGCGCGTCCGAAAAGGGCCTGGAAAAATAAATTAACGCAAAGGACAGCAATTACTCCGGAGGGGACAGGGATTATTTCAATTTGGCAACCCGGATACCTCCGTCTTTTTCGTGCTGGGGCTGGCGGTGGCTTTCCAGCATGTACAACCATAAAGATTGACACCATAAAAATGACGGCAGCGCTATGAAGATATCTGTTATTGGAACCGGGTATGTGGGTCTGGTTACCGGTGCCTGCTTTGCCCACATGGGCAACAACGTCTTGTGTGTAGATGTCGACCGTGAAAAAATTGATCTGCTTGGACAGGGCAGACTACCGCTCTACGAACCCGGTCTGAAGGAGCTGGTAGACCGTAACGTGAATGAAGGGCGGCTGTCATTTAGCGACAGCACTTCTGAGGCCGTGAGGGCCGGCGAATTTGTCTTTATCGTTGTGGGAACGCCCATGGATGAAGAGGGGAGCGCGGATGTGCAGCACGTCCTGGATGTGGCCCGCCGCATCGGGGAGGCACTGGACGGATACCGCATTATCATTACCAAGTCCACTGTCCCTGTGGGGACGACGAAAAAAGTTAAGGCGACTATCAAGGAGGTCCTGAAAAAACGCGGCCTGGACCTGACTTTTGACGTCGTATCCAATCCTGAGTTCCTGAAAGAAGGCAAAGCGATTTCCGATTTCCTGAACCCGGATCGTATTGTCATCGGCATAGATTGTCCCAATGCCAGAGAGCGCATGCAGGCTTTGTACGATCCCTTCTGTCGTACGAATGAACAACGCATCCTCTTTATGGATGTCGCCTCGGCGGAATTGACCAAATACGCCGCTAATGCTATGCTGGCTACCCGCATCTCCTTTATGAACGAAATGGCTGCGATTTGTGAAGCCACGGGTGCCAACGTAGATCACGTCCGTGCTGGAATCGGGAGCGATGAGCGTATCGGTCGCCGATTCCTGTTCGCTGGGGTCGGTTACGGGGGCTCGTGCTTCCCCAAAGATGTCCGGGCCTTGATTAAAACTGCCGAGGCGCTGGGAGTGAGCTCCCGGGTGATTGCGGCGGTGGATGAGGTGAACCAGCAGCGGCCAAGGCAGATGGTGAGCAAGATCAAGGACCATTATGGCCAGGGCGGCTTGGCAGGTAAAACCTTCGCTGTTTGGGGCTTATCGTTTAAGCCGGAAACCGACGATGTCCGTGAGTCACCGGCGGCGCAAATCATTGCTGGCCTCCTTAAGGAAGGAGCGAAGATAAGGGCCTACGACCCCGTAGCCAAAGAGCCTTTTGATCGAATGTACGCTCTACCGGTGGAATACGCGCAGGATATGTATAGCTGCCTGGAAGGTGTTGATGCAATGGTGCTGATCACTGAGTGGCACCAGTTTCGCAGGCCTGATTTTGTCCGGATGAAGCAACTGATGGTTAAACCGGTGATTTTTGATGGTCGCAATCAATTCGACCCCGACTACCTTCTCGAGCGCGGTTTCACATATATCTCTATAGGGCGGGCACCAGTTAATTGGGATCGAAATTGTTGACTGTAGGACGCCTTGCCCGCAAGCTCTATTTGAGCCGCAAACCCCTGGAGCTCGATGCGACCGGGCAAATGGGCTGTGGTTTTAGCACCGCTCTTTCAATCGCCCTGATGAATTATGATCAACAACCCGCTGGGTGCTCGTACTGATAAGGGCATTATAACACGGGTACTGCTGATATTCTTCTGATATTTCTTTTTCTCGCATTTGCGCCCCACCTGTGGGGACAATCCGCTGCCCTTGCACCGATCACCTGCAAACCACGAAAAGAGATGAAGGAGATGGTGAGATAACTGTGCGAATCCTGGTTACCGGTGGAGCTGGATTTATCGGGTCTCACGTGGCAGAGAGGCTGTTAGAGTTGGGGCACCAGGTGGTGGTCCTTGATGATCTTTCAACCGGGAGAAGCGAGAATATCCCGGCCGGTGCCAGGTTCGTCAAGGGCGACATTACCGATAAGGTACTTGTGTCCGAGTTGATGCATGACACCCGGTTCGATGTGGTCAATCATCACGCCGCCCAGATGAACGTTCGCCACTCCGTGGAGGATCCTTCCTTCGATGCCCGGGTTAATATCCTGGGGACCCTCAATCTGCTGCAGTCTTCGATCAAGACAAGTGTGAAAAAATTCATGTTCGCCTCAACGGGCGGTGCTGTATATGGCGAGCAGGAGAGGTTTCCGGCTGACGAAGACCACCCCACGCGACCCGTTTCACCCTATGGCATCAGCAAACTTGCCTGTGAGAAATATCTGTGCTATTATCAGGTTCAATACAGATTGCAGACCGTGATCATGCGCTACGCCAATATTTATGGCCCCAGGCAAAACCCCTTTGGCGAAGCCGGCGTGGTAGCAATCTTCTCCCATAAACTGGCCAGGGGGGAGCGGGTGACCATCAACGGGGATGGATTGCAGACCAGAGATTACGTCTACGTAGGGGATGTAGTGGCGGCCAACCTTCTGGCGTTAGACAGCGTCGGCTCCATTACGTTCAACGTAGGGACAGGTATCGAGACCGACGTGGTGACCCTTTACGGGCATCTGGCGGAGGCAGCGGGCACCGACCTTCCCGCTCATCACGGCCCGCCCAAACCTGGTGAGCAGCGCCGGAGCGTGATTTCTCCGCAGTTTGCGCATGAATCGCTTGGGTGGGAACCCAGGGTATCGCTTTCCGAAGGCCTGGCCATAACCTTTCGCTCCTTTGCCACCATCAGTAACCGGCAAACGAGTGCATGATCTGTAGCTTTTATTCGGTATGCAACAACCCGGTACCTAGAGGCGGGAGGCGATATAGATACTCGTTGCCAGCGAAGCGGTGATAGAAGCCACTCTTGTCAGGAATTCGACTGTGTCGAAAGGCTCTCTTTCCTCTTTGCGATGCACGATGACAGTTGCACCCTCTCCGACACGGGGGCTGAATATAAAGCGTCTCAGTTTGACATTTCCGTTGGCATAAATCACGGAAACATCCCACTTGCTGGCGTCCACCGTAAAGCCACCGGCACTTTCGATGTAATCCTGGAGAGACCTTTTCTTTTTATAATGGATCAGCCCCGCATTGTAAACCTCGCCGGTTACGAGCACCACACCCGGGTGTCTGGGTACCTGGACGCTATCGCCATCCATCATAGGGACGGAATAATCCCGCAGGACCACGCGCTGTCCCTGGCGGTACATTTCGATCCCATCATCGAATGCCAGGTCAGTGAATCCGCCGGCCTTGGTAATGATGTTGTCCAGGACCTCATCATTATTCGTAAGCGTATAAAGACCTGGTATATTAACCTCGCCCAGTATTGTAACATTCTTGGGTGGATCGAAGTACGGGTTCTGGCGAACGACAACCTGATCCAGGTTTTGCAGCAGAATATTCTGGGACTCATCACCCTGACGGAGCCGGTCAAGATAAATGGGAATCACCTTGGCGTATTCTTCATCTTCCTGGCGTCTGATGACTTCCGCCCGGGCTGCAAAAACCGACTTCCAGAAGCTTTCATCGTTAATCCCGCCGGCCAGGTCCAACAGGTCCATCAGGCGCATGGAGTCCTGGTAGGCATAAATACCCGGCTTTTTCACCTGGCCATGTACCGAAACCTCTCGTTGGACGGGATGGATTTCATGGATGGAAATCTTGTCCCCATCCTGCACGGTGATATTCTTTATATCCTCGTGATCCACGTAAAATGTATTTATCGCGTTGTCCTCGTGCTCCCTTTCATCGATTGCAACTATCCGCTCAACTGCTAATTGAGCCTGGGCATTGGGTTTCAAGCCTCCCGAGTAGGCCAATACATCTGCAAAGGATTCTCCCGGGAGGGCCTCATAAAAACGGGGCCGTTGTACGGCACCATCTACCGAGATAGTAGTTTTCCTGACCGGAACAAACACTATGTCCTGGTCCCGAAGCCTGATATCCCCATCGGTTTTGCCCTGAAGCAGGAGAGCGTATAAGTCCACAGTGGAACGTATCTTTCCGTCGCGAATGACGTGTATTTCCCTCAAACTGCCGGATTCCTTCACACCGCCGGCCTGAATCAGCCCCGTCGTTACCGTTGAGAACGGGTGAATGGCGAGAATGCTTGGAATACTTACTTCGCCTAAGAATTTTACATTGATTGATTTAAGTGCCCCAAGGGAGATATCCAGAAAAGTTGTCGGGTCAGGGTTTTTAAGCGTGGCATATACCTGTTCAAATCGGCTGGTGAGATAGGCCTTTGCCTCTCGCAGGGTCTTTCCGGTTACCGATAATTGACCAATCTTATCAAGATACACGTTGCCATCCCGGGTAACGATGTGTTCGGACCGCAACTGGGTCTCACCCCAGAGGGAAAGAATGATTTCATCGCCAGGTCCAAGCCGATAATCAGCTTGAACCGGCAGGTTTTCCCATATTGCTACGCTGGCTTTAAAAAAGTCGTATCCGAAATACGGCGACACTTCTATTGTATCTGCTTTCTCAACCTCTTCGATCCTGGGGGCAAGCACTATCACAGATGGGCGTTCCGTTTCGACGACTTCATCTATCGGCTCAGTCCCCTCTATGGCCTTCAGGGCCTTTATTTCCTCTTCATATTCTTCCTTTATGCGTTCTATGTCCTGAAGCGATTGAGCAGATATCTGAGAACCTAAAAAGAGAACGATAAAGGCAAGGAATGGTTTATTTCTCATTGATAATCCAATTTTATTCTGTATTACAGTCCCGTTCATGCGCAATGCACATGCAACCCTGAATATTATTAAATTTACGGGCACTATCCAGCATAATCTTTGCCGCTCGCTGTCGAACGGGACTCTCTTTCACATGGCACAGGCGGCAGATCGGGTCCTAAAGCAATCCACCATACGATGTTTCGGATAAAAACATGGTTCTTACCACCAGACCCTCCCCCTGGATTGACAGCCGCTCGAGGCAGCGGTAACTTTAATCAAGTTAGCCCGGGCCCTTAGCTCAATGGTAGAGCAGCGGACTCATAATCCGTTGGTTGCAGGTTCGAGTCCTGCAGGGCCCACCCCTCGATCCCCTTCGGAGAGGCGGGGATTTTTCATGCCTGATCGAGCACCGAGAATTGGACAGGAATAGACAGATTTAGACCCTTTTTGACAGGAAAATGGCACAGTTATGGCACACTTTTATTTGGGCCCCGAGGAGAGGCAGCGTTAGGGAGCAGGTCCCGATTCCAAATAGTATTGCACGGAATTGTAAGCGGCCAGAGGCAAGTCCCAGCATGCCTGCTGGGATGTGACCTGCTATGCCATTACAGCATTTGCCGGGCCACTGCGGCCCCTGACCGCTTACGGGAGACAATTTAAGTGGGAACCGAGGCCTAACGGAATGAATTGCATGGGACCATCTTAAGGTAGAGAATGGATGCTCACTGTTGAGCATCCATATCCTCCCGCCAGGGGATCAGTTGGTCAAGTGCCATTACCGGAGTTCGATAATTCTCATCGATCAGGTCGACGTAATACTTTTCTGTTGTCCTGATTGATGAATGCCCCAGCAACCTTGAGACCGTATACAGGTCGGCTTTCTTGTTTTGCAATAGCAGGCTACCGAAGGTTTTACGCAGGCTGTGCAGGTTAGCGCCCTGGATGCCAGCAATCTTGTAGTATTTGGCAATCTTGTGGCTGACGTAATCCGGCTTGAACATAAATGGATACTCATTGCCTTGTGATTTCAGATCCGTGAAGATCCTCACCAGCGCATTGGTCATTGCCGCGTATCGCCTTTTCCTGCCTTTACCTGTAATCAATATCTCACGTTTATCGAAGTCGACATTATCCCATTTAAGGTTAGGCGCAAGTAATTCGATCCTGCGGGCCCCAGTATGCACGTAAGCGGTAACCAGCCTTCTGAACTCCTTATCGCCTGCATCGTTGATTACAGCCTCCAGCGCGTCGATTTCAACGGAAGTGAGGTATCTTACTTTTACTATGTCCTGTTTGGGGGACCGGACTCCAGACAGGGGATTCCGATCTTCCATCTCCCATTCAATGGCTTTGTTGAATACGGCACGTAAATGCCGAAGTTCCAGGGCAACGGATGCGGGCTTAACACCCTGCTCAAGACGCGCATCCCGGAACTTTTCAATAGTGATGGATGAGATGTCCGACAATAGCGGATCGTCCCCTTCCAGGAACCGATTGAAAGCCTTAAATACATCACGGTCCCGCTTGACTGAATTGTCTTCCTTATTGCTCTTGGCGTAGCGAAGGTACTTCTTCTGGAGTTGGGACCAGTAGTAACCAGATCTGCCGCCTTCGTCAATGCCAAATTTGCCCAGGGCTATATCCGCGTCGATTTTCTTCCTGATTTTCTCCGCCTCCTGGCGTGTACACCAGACAACCTGGCGGACGTACTTCTTCGTTCTAGGGTGAACAAATCTGATAAGGTAGGCTTCGCCTTTCTTGCGCTTCAGTTTGGTTATAGTAGCCATTATATATCTCCATACAGTTCGTGCTGGATAAGACTGTTCCGCTCGGCTTGGGTCATTGTCCCTTTGCCCAGCATCTGCAGCAGACTCGACTCTGGTATCCGCACCTGGTTGCCAACCTTGTGAGTGACCAGATCCAGCCGGGACCTCAACCGATCCACTGTGCGCTGGGATACCTTCAGGTACACCGCCGCTTCTTTTTTAGTGTATAGTGGTTCGCCAGGTTGCTTATACCCTGAACCGTTCTGATTTTTATTCGGTATAGTCATAAAAAAAAGGGAGGGGGGGCAAACGCCCCCCCCTCATTCCTTTTACTTGGCCGGTTCGGCCTTTTTGGGTGCATCGATCTCTTCGGTACGTTTGGCGATACCTTTGAGACCAGTATTGATCCGCCCGATCTGGTCCTGGATCCCGGGGATTTCCCGTTTAAGGGCCAAAATAACGAGACGATCATCGGTTGCAGCCTTCTGGGTCTCTCTCGAAGCCAGATCACCCTGCAACCGGGTACAAAGATCTTCGGCATTCTGCCGGAGATCCAGGAGCACCACCGGGTTCTTTACCAGATGGAGCGAGCGAAGTTGGCGCATCACCTTGGAGTCCTTCTCCATGGGAGAAGGGTCAGAAGGCGGTGAGCCAGGAGGTGTGGATACAATTGACATTATATCCTCCTTTTGTTCATGCGCTGCTGCATTGCAACGCTGATGGAAGTTAGTGGGGAACTATCATAACAGCAACAATAACAGCATGTTGCAACATAACTACTTGTGTTTTGGTGCAACTTTAGATGCGCTCTGGTTCAGGATGGACGGGCTAAACCGTAGGTTTACGGCCGGGTGGGAAGCCCCGGCGCAGGGCAGCGCAAGTATAATGTAGTTGTCGGGTTTGTTCGGCGGATTAAATGGAGGGATCTAGTGAGCAGCGATGCTGATGCAAGTCAGCAGTAAACGGAATTTCATCTCGCTAGATAGTTCGAAACTTGGATGCTGCGTTGATACCGCTTCCCCAAGTTTATCGAAATATTTATCGTAGTGCTGAAATGCCTGACGTACACCTTTTATTTCTCCCCGCAAATCGGTACGACTGATGTCCTGGGCGATCTTGTGTCTTGTTCCAGCACCTTCCTCCAACCTGGTAAGGTATAGGTTATAGTATTCGGCCAGTGTGTGCGCCCGGTGCTGTTTCTCATCTGACAATTTGAGTGACGAAAATCTGCGCTTACGAATCCTTTCAGCGACCTGTGGCTTATAGCGGTCAACGAAAACGGAGAACAGATAATCCACGATCTGCTGCTTTTGGCCATCCTCGATGCTGTTTACAATATTATCCCTGTCGGACGAGCAGATATAGACGAGTACCTCCAGTAGCCGGTAGTAGTGGATTTGGATATCCCTACCCTTGTCCTCATGCAGGTACTTATCCAGGCTCTCCCAATCCCTCTTTGTAATAATATTCATCAACCTGCGCAGGTTCTCCTCCTCGAGGCGGTCAACATTAAATTTCTTCGCTGCAAATATCTCACTCTCGGCAAACTCAAGGATCGCTTCGTAGACCTCAACTGAATGTTCCGCTGCTATTTCCTGCCGTAGCGATCGGACCGCTTCGGGCATGAGGAGGATGTAGTAGTTCTGCAGTGCAATTTTGATTGGCGCGGCCATCAGATCGGTTCCTCACATAAATCGGTGCTTTGATAATTTACCACGATTGCCAAATGATATCGAGCACTGTAGCCAACCCAGTGCTGCTAGGAAAAAATTGCCTATTGACTTTCCGACTGTTTTGGTGCATAATTAAAGTATGGGGGTAACAAATAGGTAATTACCCCGACTCCCTGACGAGAGTGCCCGAATCGAAACTCAAGATTCAGCGCCACGATTTTCTCGCCGGAACATATATAAGCCCGTAATGGGCATTAACGACTTAACCAGATTACAAATATGGTAACAACAATGACAACGAGCGACTTTTATCTCGCCGCATTTTTACTCACCGAAGATATCCCGCTCGTAGGACACACCAGAGACCAGATCAAGTCGACCTTTGAATTTGAAGGAGATGGACTGAGCGATCTGATCAATGAATTTTATACTGACATGGTACGCGTCTCGCCACAGCGATATAGCCGCGCGATTCGTGATTTAAAGAGCATCATGTACAACGGAACGACTTTTCAACCACACAGCAGAAATGGAAAAACAACACAGAAAGGATCTTAATGCCGCACAAGATTCTCAGACGACTGTAAATCTCCCCGATGGCAGCCAGAACGGTTGGCTTCCAGTCCATCCCGAATTCAATTATGTAGACACCGCAGTGAACGGCTGGGGAAATCGGAATAATCCCAGATCCCTGCCTGTATCATTCTCCCGTGAAAACCGTGATAGTGGGTATACACTCTTCAGGTTTAACAAAGAGTACATCAACCACTACAACACAAACCGGAATGACAAAGGGGAGAATTCAGTCTCGGACTTTAAGGGCAAGTGCTATACTGACTCGATCAAACTTGATATCGACATTCCGCAGGATCTCCCTCGTGCATTAAAAACAGTACAGGACTTCGCCCGTTGGTTCAGCCAGGAATATGAGGTCCCGATGGATGCCATCTTCGTCTGGTTCAGTGGATCAAAGGGCTTTTCTGTTGAATTACCAATATCGCTTTTTGGCGAGGTAGTACCGACGGAAGATCTGCCGGAGCGTCTCAAGACCTTTGCCCAGAGTCTGGGCGACGATTGGGCCTTCGATACCGATATCTATGACATCAATCGTCTTTGGCGAGCTGAGAATACTATCAACTCCAAGAGTGGTCTTTACAAGATCCGCATTCGCAATATCCTGGACACTACGCTGGAGGAAATCAGGGAAGCAGCCAAATCCCCGGGTGAGGCAATATCCCTTGAGGAGTATTATGATTGGAATCCGGTACCGGCATTGGTGGAACTCTTCAATCAGACGAGTGGCCAATCCGAGGGAGCAGGAAAAGAGGCGAAGAAGACATCAGAAACGACTTTCGCCAATGCTGCCCAGATGCTGGAAACAGGAGTACCTGAAGGCAACAGACGCAATGCCGCGTTCGAGATCGCTCGTCATCTTAAATACCAGGGTGTAGGGGAGAAGTATGTACGTGCTCTATTAAGCCCATGGAATGACCGGAACCGGCCCCCGCTTCCGGATGAAGAACTGGATGATGTCGTTGACAAAGTCTTTTCAGGAATAGGATCGAACGACATTTTTGAGCAGCAGGGGAGATTATACAAAAGGATCAAGCTAAAAAAGAGCAATTATGATAAGAAACTGACAGAATGGACCCTCATCCCCAAGGAACTCATTGATCTGGGGAGCCGGGATGTACTCAGGTGCGATATCGTTTCGGCAAATAAGGAAGTCTATAAGGATTCTCACTTGGAGAATGAAGCGTGGTTGAGCAAGCAGAAACTGCTTAAAGCCCTAGGCCGTTCAGATCTTAATGTATACGCAAGTGAAGCGGAGATTCAGGAGATCGCTCACTATGTGATAGAACAGGTGCCAGTACGATCTCGCGGTACCGATTGCATCGGCCTCACTGATAACACCTTCGTCTCTGAAGGCATAAATATCACAAAGGATGAAATCTCTTTGGATCCAAGGATCAAAGTGTATATCAGGGGGGATGAATCCCTGGTAAATCGTGTCCGGATTCGGCCTACTGAGGGTGAACAAGTATACGTAGATCTGCTGAGAGGTATTTATGGGCATCTGCCAAAGATCAATAAGCCGGAAGTGATCTATACATTTATTGCCTGGCTGTTCCTTGTGCCCCTGAAAAGTCGAATTAAAGAAATGCAAGGTGGATTCTTCATTCTGCACGTATACGGTGAGCAGGGAAGTGGAAAGACCTCAACGGCAGAGCTGGGCATGTTAATGTATGGCTTTCTTGATCCCACGGTCTTCGATTGCCGCATGACATCCTTTGCCATGCTGGCGCTGTTGGCATCTACCAATGGTTTGCCCATTCCCTTAGATGAGTATAAGGAGTCCAATATGCCTTCCTGGCAAGTGAATCAGATTAAGGATCGGATTCGGGGGCTGTACCGAGGATCGGTGGAAATGCGGGGACATGCCGATCAAACAACCAGCAATTATAAACTTCTGGCACCTGTAGCATTGATGGGAGAATATAAAATGTCTGAGCCTGCAATAATGGAGCGAGTCATTCTAGCTCCATTCGGTCGGGACATAAAAACAGATAAGTCGTTTACTCATCACTATCATAGTCTCCGTGCACTGCCTTTGGAGCATTTTGCTGCCGGGTATATCCGGTGGGCTCTAGGCCAAGATCTGGAAGACTATTATGCCAAGGCACAGAAGTATTTAGAGCGCCGGTCTGATTTTCACAATCTCCCTCCAAGGGTGCGTGAAAACTGGCTAGCACTTCACTACGGGCTCCAGTTATGGCAAGGATTCGGAGAGTATCATGGTATTCAAGTGGCAAGTATACCTTATAAGCAGATATTCGATACTCAGGCAGAGGAATTGGGGCTCAGTGAGACCGGTAATCCCAAGAGAGACGTGGACCGGGTTATCGAATACATGGCGACTCTCGTTGAAAAAGGCGAAGTGTCTGAGGGGATCGAATGGAGCGGGGATTACCCCGGCCATATCCTTATCAGCGTTCGACCCATGCTGGATGCACTGCGTAAATATAAGAAGCAGACAGACAGTGACGTTTATGTCATGGATGATAGCTCCTTTCGATATCAGGTCAAGCAGTCTTCGTATTTCGTGAATTTCGAACGAGCCAGTATAGGTGGCATCCAAAGACGCTGCCTATGGCTCAGCTATGATAAGATGACGGATGAAGGATTGGAAGTAGAAGGATTTAAGAATCCTCCACCTAAAAAAGAGTGGATCCACTAGACGCTCTAGACACTTGGTAGACACTCGCTTTTTAAATACTTCTCGTCGAGATTAGACGCATTAGACGGATTAGACGTTATTTTAAGGGTAGAGGTATGTAAGAGATATCGATGTGATGATTAACCTCCCTCTACCCTTCATTAGACGTCTAGCCCGTCTATCTCGTCGAGAAAAGTGGGGTGTTACCGACCGGGATGAGGCTCTGGGACTGGTCAGACAGTGGAATAAAACCGTAGAACAAGGAGCCGCGGAAGTTGAATTCGAAACCGTCTTCAGTGTCGGCTACGGTAAGATGGGTGTGGTTACAGATCCAGAGGATCCCAGTGTTTACCTGCTCTTTGGACTGTATGACGTCAGCATTCCATACCACAATAAAACTGGCGCCGGCCGTGGGGGATATGCCTGGCAACGCCTGTTGAAAAAGCCGCTGAAGGACGATCTGGCGACCCACCAGATGTTGGCTGAGAGGTTCGCGCTTTGGATAAAGCAAGGGAGATCCAACCTGATTAAGATGTGGAACAGGCTGCTGGAAGGGTAATTATAACGGCTTGTCGAAGGGGCCGGGTTAAAATCCGGCCCGATTCCCCTCGGAAAATTCGACTCTCTAGGGTCACCTGGCCGATTTTGCGGCCTTACAGGCGATTCTCGTGATTCGCCAAAATGGCCGCGCGTAAGTGGTTGATATATAATTACTTCCAATTGCGTCCCCCGACGTGAAAATCCCAGGATCTACCTCGCCAGCCCCGAAATCCGTGGATCTGGGGATCACCCCGAAAACGAGGCCCTTCAGAGCCTCTACACGGCCCGATCACCTCGGATATCGTAAAAACTCTGACCTTTTTCGGAGCAGCCCGGGGCCAAAAATCTGCCGGCAGATCCCGGCCGCTGCCCCGATCGCGCCGCTTTTAACTACTAAACTTTAGAGGAGAACTACTATGGAACAGGATAGAACATTACATGACCTGGGCTTTAAGAGAAGGCCAGGTAAGAAGAATAGAAGCAAGAAAAACAATGGTAAAAAGCCGCCTATCCAACCACCCAATTCAACCACACTGGAAGGGCTTTTAAACCGCTTCTGAAACATGCAGAAATACCCACCTCCTGATGCACCAGCGGATACTGACGTCAGTCTTGGGGGGCATAACGATGCGATAGAGAAAGGAGACGAAGGCTTTACGCATTATCTTACTGGGAAGTGAAGGGAAGGATATCCAAGGTAGAAAGAAGGCCGGAAAATATCCGGCCTTCCCTTAATCACGCTCCTTATAGGCTATTTGAAGCCTTATATCCTCAGCCTCAGAAGCAGAGCGACCTATAACTAATGTGATCATTTGGTTCGGGAATAGGTGTACTTCTTCTTGAATTCCTCCAAAGTACCGTTCTCCAGGGCTGCTTTCAGCTCTATGTTATAGATCTCCACCTGTTGGTAGCAAATGATCGTGGACCAGATAAAGAGGATTAAAGTAGGCATCAAGTAGGTGAATGCATCGAGGATGAATGCAATGATATTCACAAATACGATCCAGCGCCCCTTTGGGGCTTTGGTATAATAGACTCCCCATCCTGCCCAGAGAAAGTTCAGAAAGAGCGCCATTCCGATTCACACACAACACATTTAGCCTCACCTTCGATGGTGGGTTCAAGGCAATAGGGACATTTCATGATCCTGGATTTGCAATGCTTGCAAATCTTCGCACCCGCCATGATGGGTTCTTGGCAGGCAGGACAGTTCATTGTATCACTCATCCTAGCTCCTCTTTTCTTTGTCTGGAATTATCTGGTGTAGCACCTAGTGATACCTCAAAATCACTCCATTGCTTCCAACTGCCCAGCCATCCGAACTGGAAAGCATAAACAATCCATTTAAATCGTCGGTGGTTGGGCTTGTCACCCGTTTCCATGCGGAACCACTGTAATTGAAAATCACTCCATCATATCCTACCGCCCAGACATTTGAAGGTGAGACCTCGTACAGTTCGGTTACCTTATAAATTGGGTGCTCTGTATTCTCATAGCGTGTCCAATCAGTCCCATCATAGTGATAGGCTCCATTATAATTTGTGCTTGAAGAAGAAGGATCAGAATAAACATACCAGCCTTCAGATGAATTGAGAAAAGTAAACAATTCCCTGGACCTCGATGCCAAATCACTATGAAAAGCCCAGCCAATTCCGTTATAATGGTACATCTTACCACTCGTATCCACAACCCAGCCATCACTTGCGTTTATGAAGAAGATATCCTTTATAGTAGAAATATCCAGGTTCACTTCAGACCAGGTACTCCCATCCCAGTGATAGATGGTTGTACCTGAGTAGCACCAAACATCATTCGTGGCTAGAGGAAACACTGAGCCAATGAAAGATGAAGTTGGCGATTCAAACTCTGACCATGTAATCCCATTGAAGTGAAGAAATTCTCCTGCGTCCCCCACAGCATAGCCGTTATTGGCATCAAGGAATCGTACGTCGTATAGCCCGTATGAAGAAGGGATAGTCTCAGCTGACCAAGTTGCCCCGCTGGTGTGGTAGATTCTGCCTCCATAAGGGTAATATTCGGTATAGCCAACCGCATAGCCATCATTTTCGGAATTAAAGTAGACCGCTCTGAACGTAACATCCGAAATGTTGGTGACTAGGGACCAATTGCCAAGTACTGTAGAAGTGGTTCCCGATACAACATTCGAGCCGGTTGTCTGATTGGCCGAATCCATGACATAAACCCGGAAATAATAGGTCGTGTTTGCGCTCAAACCGGTCACAGTGTGGGAGTTGAGGTTATTATCTGTGATGGTGGTGGCTAGGGTGGAGTTCTCCGTTACGGCGGGAGATGTGTCATAGTAGAGCTGGTAGGCTGCAAAATCAGCGTCGTAGCTGCGCGACCACGTGAGCACCATGGAATTAGAGGTGATATCCGTAGGATCAGCCAGAGTAACTGCCGTTGGCGGCTCGTCCGCGGGTACGTTCATCAGCACTGCTACATCACCTGTGCCCCCGTTTGAACTGACCGTAACAGTCCCGCTATAGTCGCCGGGAGATAAACCGTCGCGACTTACAGTCACGTTCACGGTCCCGTAGTTGGTGCCCGAGCTGGGGCTGGTCGTAATCCATTCCTGGTTATCTGTCACCGACCAGGTCAGATTCCCCGAACCTGCATTGGCCACATCAAAACTAAGACTTGTCATGCTGATGCCAAAATCCAGAGACATGGGTGATATTGAGAGGAGTGGTTCATCAGGCACGGTGAAACTCACTGTCACACTCTGGTTGCCGCCATCGGAGCTCACAGACACAGTGCCCGCGTAGGTCCCTGAAGACTGTCCAAGGCGGTCAATGGTCACTGTAATCTCATCTATCTCGGATTCGGTGGTACCCGATTGGGGATCAACGGAAATCCAGGGCTTATCATCGGTAATGTTCCAGGTGAGCAGGCCGGTACCGGTGTTTGAGACGTAGAAAGTCATTTCGGTCTCGCTGGTACTGAAGTCCAGCGAGATGGGGTATACGGAAAGCTGCGGCGCATTCGGGTTGGGGACCGTCATGACAATGTCGATAGTGCTGCTATTGGCATTGGATGCGACGGTTATCGTCTCGTAATGATTTCCGTAGGCCATAGCTGTGCGGTCGACGGTAACGGTGACCACATCCGTTTCTGATTCGGTTGTACCGCTCGTTGGATTCACTGTCACCCAGTTGGAACTTGAAATAACGCTCCATGTCAGTGTCCCGATGCCGGAATTGGAGATGGTGAAGGTCAGATTAGTCGAGGAAGTGCCAAAATTGAGCATGGTGGCAGATACGGTGAGCTCGGGTCCCAGCGGTGTGAGTTGAATATCCCCCGACGCCGTCTCTCCCGCAATAACATTGATGATGGTTGAGTTCGTCTGGTATCCCGTTTTGGAAGCCTGTACGGTATATGTTCCGGGCTCCACCCCTTCAATGGTATAGGCTCCTTCGCTGTCCGTTGTTTTCGAGGAGGTAACAGGATCAGTTGTGATAGTAGCACCGCTGATGGGCTGCGTGGTGGTGGCGTCCAGAATGGTGCCACTGATGTTCCCGGTCGTGGGAGCATTGGTAGGTGGTTCACACGCTATCAGGAATAAGAAGAGGAGGAAATAGGATGAATATCTGTGATATGCTCGGATCTTGGGATTTCCCATGTTTCTATGGACCTCCTTCAAATGAATACGTGAATAACGGCTTCTGACCTCAAGAGAGATAGCCTTCCCAGCCCATAAGTCTTTATTAATGATATCTCAACACTATCCCTCCATCACCAACCGCCCAGCCGTCGCTTGAGTCAATGAAGTGGATTTTCCTTATATCTTCCGTTGTTGGGCTATTCATCTCGGAAAATTCGATCCCATTCCAGTGATAAATGTGGCCATAATATCCGGCAAACCACACGTCAGTGCTCGATGTACCTTCAACATAATAGATATAATTATTAGTTTGGTAATACGTCCATGTTGAGCCATTCCAATGCCATACATAAAGACTAGAAGTGCTACCGGGCGGCCGTATCGTGCGTCCTCCCACCCAAAGATTCGAATTATCAATCGCCCAAACACTATAGGCATAGCCGCTAGAAGTGACATAGAAGTCATACACTAGAGCCCACGAAAAACCATTATAGTGAAAGACCTCTCCCGCCGAAGAAATTGCCCACCCATCGGAAGGACTATTCATGCTGATGTCCGAGATTCGATAGCCTGCACCAACAGTCGAAGTACTCCAGGCTGTACCATTATAGAAGTGAATCTCACCGACGCCCGCAACCCACACTGAATCTGCTGAGACATGGTCTATGCCATAGCAGGCAGTAGTAGGATACCCGGCTTCTTGGACCCATAGGGCGCCGTTATAGTGCCATACGCCTTCTTCTCCGGAGATCCAGATGTCATTCTCGGCAATTATGGTAACACCACCAAGCCGCTCGGTGGTCGGGGACTGCTCTTCGGTCCAGCTGGTACCATTCCACTTATAGATTTTCCCCGAATCCCCAACGGCATAGACAAAGTTGCCAGATAGAGCACTGATCCACTTGAGGTCAACACCCATGGTCGCAAACGAACCCCAGACCCCAGGCTCACTCAACGTTGTGCCGCTGACCACATTACTACCTGTTGTTTGGTGGGCACCATCCTCAACGTAAAGCTTGTAGTAGTATGTCGTGCCATCCTGGAGGCTTTCATCGGTGTATTCAATCGTATATCGGTTGGTTATCGTGGCTACTAGTGCAGAACTTTCATTGACCGTCGCATCATTACCATGATACAGATTGTAAGACAGGAAATCAGTCTCGGCACTCATTTCCCATGAAAGGGTCATGGCGTTCGCAGCAATATCCATCGGCTCATAGAGCTGGACTGCTGTTGGCGGTAGATCCGCAGGTACATTCATCAACACAGCCACACCATCTGTCCCGCCATTGGAACTGATAGTGGCCGTTCCGCTGTAGTCGCCACTTGAGAGTCCGTTACGCGAGACTGTCACGTTCACAGTACCATAGTTGGTGCCTGAACTTGGGTTGGTTGTGATCCATTCCTGGTTGTCGGTTACTGACCAGGAAAGCTCACCTGACCCGATATTGGCAACGTCAAACGACATAACTGTTT